>JAGZJD010000097.1 GCA_018365895.1 Lachnospiraceae bacterium
ATGATGTGGTATATTTGGCTACATCCGAATTCACCGTTGTTTGGGAAAGATAAGATGGCCACATTTGAACGATATTTTCTGGCAGAGAAGGATACACATAAAGAAAATAAAAATCCTTACTATGAATTTCTTGAAAATGAAGAAGCGATGAATAGAATTCTGACAGACTTTGGATTGGATACAAAAACGAGTCATATTGTAAATGGTCATGTTCCGGTGAAACGTAAAGATGGAGAAAGTCCGATAAAATGCGGTGGAAAAGTTCTTGTGATTGACGGAGGATTTGCAAAGGCCTATCAGAAGGAGACAGGATTGGCCGGATATACACTGATTTATAATTCTTATGGATTAATTCTTGCAGCTCACGAACCATTTGAATCGTTAGAGGCAGCGATTGAGAAAGAAAGTGATATTCATTCGGATACATTTCTGGTAAAGCGTGCAGCGCAGCGAAAACTGGTAGCAAATACGGACATAGGATTAGAATTAAAAGAACAGATTAAGGATCTGGAACAGCTTCTGGATGCGTATCGTTCTGGTAAGATTGCAGAAAAAGTTTAAGAAATAAAGCTGGTAAGGAAATGATAGATCAGTTTGAGAGTGATTTCATCATTGAGTGATTGAATCATTTTTATGATTGCTTCTTTATAGTTCATGGGTGCCGCCTCCTGTAATGTTTGTACAACTATCTGCTATGAAGCTTACATGATTTTGATAAAAATGTCAACAATATTATATATAAGACAACAAATATAGTATTTTTTGCCATAAAAGTACGGGAAAGTAGGATATAAAATGGGAATTGGAAAAAGAATTAGAGACAGAAGAGCGGATCTTGGAATGTCAAGTATGGAGTTAGCAGAGCGAATCGGAGTGTCAAAACAGACAATCAGTGGATATGAACTAGAACGGACGTATCCCAATCCGGAAAAACTAAGCCGCATATTGAAGGTGCTTCAGTGTGATGCAAATTATCTGTATCAGGATGTAATTGATCTTGAGGTGCTCAAACGGGAGAGAAATGGAATGACAGAAATGGAATTCGAACTTCTTAGAAAATATCGGCTGCTGAATGATCATGGCAAATTCGTAGTGGAATCCATTGCAAATATTGAGTATGATCGGATGCTGGAAGGTCTGGAGCGGTCAAGAGCGAAAAAAAATTAATAAAATTACAGGTATTCAAAAAGCCGCTGCATAGACAGCTGTCGGAAATATAATATTTCTGTTAGCTTCTATGGGCGGCTTTTTTGATGTCAGCTTCGGATCTGACTGTTTCTGATGTAAATAACAATTGAAATACGATAGCAAAAATATAAAATAATAAAGATAAATAAAACACTGAGCAGATTAATTGAAAACAGCGGCGTCTGCATCATTTTAGAAAGCGAGAGCACTGCAAAATAAGATCCGGCTGTCATGACGAGAAACGGAGCCATGTAAGTAAAACGAAGTTCGTTTTGGATTGCTTTTCGCAGAGTCTCTTTGGAGAAGCCCAGTTTCTGAAGTACTTCATACTTTGCCCGGTCATCGAAAGCATCGTTGTAAAGTTTCATAAAAAGAATACTTCCGCTGGCGCAGACAAATACAAGGAACATGAACAGGCAGACGGAGAACAGCACTTTAATCCATTCAATGTCGCTGTTTTTCGGATCTACAGCCACATAGCTGAGCGGCTGCGCCGGATTGCTGGCGATCAGAGATTCCAATTCATCTGTAGATGCCTGATACTGTTTCGGTTGATGAATCTGGTAATTGTATAGATAAGCTTCCTGACCGATGGCACGGAGCCGTTCATATTCCGTATCATTCATCACATAAAAAGACATTTGTTCTTCAAAAATTCCGAGATATGGTTCATAAGATTCTGCAATCTGATGATAAGTTTTGTGATTTAATGTAAGCGTAACATCAGTTTTGGTAGTAATGAGCGACATCAGCGGAGGATTTGACAGATTGATAAATTCGTTATCAGCAGGTTCCGGAAGGTTAAATGGAATCCCGGTTTCCTTTGCCAGCTGTTTTATCCGGGAATAAGGAACAGCGGAATAAATATTGTTTTTGTAAAGTGTTTCGATCAAGGAAGGATCAAAGATAAGGAGCGGAGTATCAGCGTGAAGCTTCACGTCATTATCTTGTTCGATCGAAGAAAGAATCTGGCTGTTCAGACCATCCTGAGTCCCAAGCACCTGATAGGTGTACATGTTTCGAAAATGAATAATATTTTTATAGCGGGCCTGCATCGCAAATGCAGCCGCCAAAGCTGTGACAGAGCATAAAAGCAGTACGCTTACCATAGCATAAGTACGATAATTTTTGCGGATACGGAAAATCACGTTGTTAATCCAAAGGCAGCGTTCTTTTTGATAGAGAAATTTCTTGTGCTTTGAACATGTCTGAAAAATCAGAGGAATCAGTCCGCCGAAGAGGAAATAAATTCCAACGACAACTAAAATAACAGAAAGGAGAAGATTTCTCATCACTTCCATACCGCCTTCTTTTACTGCCAGCAGGCATCCGGATAATGTTAATGCAGTTCCGAGAATCGCTTTGACAATTAAAAAGCACTTTGGTTCGTGAACGTATTCATTTTGTTTTGCGGCAGAAATCATATCAAGGACGCTGCTCCTGACAATGCTCACATAGCCCTTGATTACAAAGAGCATATAGATTGCGCCGTAAATGGCGGAAGTAATCAGGATGGAGCGGAAGGAGATTTGAAAACCAATCTGAATGGAAAGATCAGAAAGGCTTGAAATCATCATCTGGAAAAGCCGGGTTGTCAAAATACCAAAGACAAGGCCGAGCGTTAATGCCAATCCTCCGATTAACAGAGTTTCGATGACATATAATTTTCCAATCCGTTCATTTGTAAGTCCAGTAAAAATATAAATACCAATTTCTTTTTTTCGTTTTGTCAAAAAAACATTTGTCGAATACCAGACAAAAAAGAACATAAAGCATCCAAGAACAAAAGTAATGATCTGCAGAATCATCTCCACATATTCGGCATTGTGAATTCCAAGTCGGTCTAATACACCGGAGCTTATAAGGTTCTGGAAATTATACAATACCAGAACAGTAAAAGCGAGAGAAAAGATGAGGGAGAGATAGTTCCTCATACTATTCTTAAAATTCATGAAAGCAAGTTTGAACATGCTCATGAGAAATCACCTCCCATAGAGGTCTGCATATCGATGATCCGGTCATAAAATTCTTTTCGGTCTTTTCCGCGAGTCAGTCTGCAGGTAATGGAGCCATCGCTTAAAATATAAACATCTTTTGCATAGGAAGCGCTGAAGGCATCGTGTGTTACCATTAAAATGGTAGCATTTCTGTGTTCATTGATCGCCTTTAGACATTCCAGAAAATCCCTGCTCGATTTTGAATCCAGAGCGCCGGTTGGTTCATCGGCAAAGATGATCTCTGGATTCGTAATCAGCGCGCGGCACGCAGAACCCCGCTGTTTCTGACCGCCGGAAAGCTGATAGGGATATTTCTTTAAATGGTTTTCAAGTCCGAACATATGAGCTAATGCAGTTGTTTTTTCAATGCATGTTCGGCTGTTTACGCCATTGAGTGACAGTGGAAGTGCGATATTATCCTGTAGTGACATTGTATCCAGAAGATTATAGTCCTGAAAAATGAAGCCGATTTTATCTCGCCGAAGATGAGAGAGTTCCTTGTTCTTTAATTTGGTAATATCTTTTCCATCCAGAAGGATAGAGCCTTGTGTTGGTTTGTCAATGGTTGAAAGAATATTTAATAAAGTTGTTTTGCCTGAACCGCTTGGTCCCATAATGGCAATAAAGTCGTTCTGCATGACAGAGAGGCTGATTCCTTTCAATATTTGTGACTGGAATCCGCTTTGTCCGTAACTTTTTGTCAGATTTGTAATCTGAAGTACTGTTTTTTCATTCATAACGTGTGTTCCTCCTTACAATTGCTATTATAGAAAAAGACAGCGGAAAAATCCTAACATTAGCATTACAGAACATCCATCTGCCTTACATTTTATGTAAGATAAAAATAATCACGGCTGTCAGAAAAGGTAATTGTAAAGCGGGTATAGATTCCCGGTTCACTCTCTGCCTGAATACGGTGTCCAAGTTTCTCGATCATCTGTGCAGTCATATAAAGTCCCATGCCGGTAGAACGATAACGCCCATTGTGATGATTTTGCCCGGTATATCCTTTGTCAAAAATACGTCTGATATCTGCCGGCTGGATTCCTTCGCCGTGATCTTCTACAGTAAGAAGAATTCGCTGACCTTCAGAGAACATGCGGATTTTGAGAAGTGGAGGACCTTCCGTATATTTCACTGCGTTGCTGATGAGCTGATCAAGAATATAGACAAGCCATTCTTTGTCAGTATATACAGATAAATCATTGTATTCGATATCCAGCTCAAAATGTTTTTGAATCAGAAAAAACTGTTGATTGTGGATTGAAGTGCGGACACAGTCGGCAAGATTTACCCGTTTCATCTGAAGATCATACAGATGACTTTGGATTTTGCAGCCGACAAGGGCTGTATTCAAATATTGGTTAATTTTTTCAAGCTGCAGTTTCATATCTGCGCGAAGAACAGGATTAGAAATACGTTCCTGCATTAATCGGGCAGCAGAAAGCGGCAGTTTTACTTCATGGCACCATTTGGTAAAATAATCTTGAAGATCACAATGAGCCTCGTAAAGATCCTGATACTGCTGCTGGTAGATGCGGGCATCGTGTTCCAGCAAGTCTGCATATTCAAATGAGAAATCCGGCTGCCAGATCACAGTGTCTTGAGAGAGAAGAAAATCGAGATTACGGTGTAATTTCTTAAATCGCAGGAAATCCCAGATTCCAACGCAGACGAGAAAAACAAAAATAAGGAAATCGAGATAGAACAAATCTTCCGGCTGCTCAAGTGTCACAAGACATAGAAAATACAGATGATAAAATATGCAGACAGAACAGATCAGCAGCAGAACGAAAGAGCGTTTTTTGAAATAAGCAATCAGATACTTCATTTGATAAAATACCCCTGTCCTTTCTTTGTGAGGATAATGTCCTGATCGCAAAAAGCCCGGATCTTACTTCGCAATCTGGAAATCATCGTAGTCAATGTGCCATCGGAAACATATTCATCGGTATTCCAAAGTTCCATCATCAATTCATCTCTGCTGACAATATCTGGTCTGTGATCCAGAAGAACAGAGAGGATTCTTTTTTCGGATTTGGTCAGCTCCATAGTTGCACCGTGGAAACGAAGAGAAGAAGTTCCCGCATCAAATAAAAGTTCAGAAGATAAATGATGCTCTTCTTTCATTCGGTACTGATAGGTTCTGCGAAGAATTGCTTCTATCTTAGCTTTCAGCAATTCTAAATGGAATGGTTTTTCCACGTAATCATCGCCGCCCTGGGCAATTGCCATAATCTTGTCACGGTCATCACTGCGGCTGCTGATATAGATCACAGGTACGGCAGAAATCTCACGAATCATCCGGCACCAGTAAAAGCCGTCATAATACGGCAGATTAATATCCATAAGAACTAAATGGGGATTCCAATTGAGAAATGCACCTGTAATGTTCTGGAAATCTGTACAAATTTTGGCACAGTATCCCCAGCGAAGAAGAAAGGATCGGATTTCATTTGCCAGAATCTCATCATCTTCAACAATCATAATGATTGTTTCAATATCCATGTTATATCACCTCATATCCATTATAAATGTTTCAGAAAAAGAAGAAAAGAAAAAGAAGGAAATGTTACAACAATGTAAGGTGCGAAAAAATAAAAAAACTATCGCAATCACTTAAAAAGGAAATTGCGATAGTTAAAAAGTAGAAGAGATGATTAGAACAAAATCAGTAAGATTATTTAGAAGCGGATGTCTTTTGAGAAAGCGGTTCATTTTGTGCCTCTTTCGATTCCGCTACAAGCCGAAGAAAATCGGCATCTTCTTCCTTCAAACTTGGAATAAAGCGATTGGCAAATTTACTGCGACCACGTTTTTTAACATAGAAATAACCGATAATGGAAAATACAACTGCTCCGATGAAATTGACAATAAGATCTTTCATAGTATCTTTCAGACCAATGTCAAGATAGCCGCCAAGTCCTAATTCCTGTCCGTTGATGATCACTTCTTTTATATTATCAATGTGTTGGACAGCTGTGCCGCCGGTTGGATCGAGCATTACTGTGGAAATAGAATGCACAATAGCATCTTTCTGAGTATCCATACCGAAAAAGGTATCCATAGAGAATTCAAAAAACTCCCACATAACTCCGACTGTCATGGAAAAGCAAAATGCAACGATCGCCATATACAAAGGAGACAGAACGAACTTGGCTTTTTCATTTCGATTTAAAATATCAACGAGAGAAAAGCCAATGGCAGCAGCCAAAAATCCGTTTAATGTGTGGAGCATCGTATCCCAATATGGAAAATGGGTGTAGTAAGAACTGACTTCTCCAAGAATCTCGGCTGCAAAAATAAAGAGCAGGATGATGATCTCAAGCGTTGTCGGCAATTCAATTTTGAGCTGAATCTGAAGAAAACTTGGAACAATCAAAAGCAGCAGTGTTAGGATACAGTAGAAAACATTTTCATAGTTATGATTTAGGATTTGAAGTATCATAATTATAATTACAAGAAGGCGCAGCACAAAATAAACAATAAAAGAACTCTTGTGTTCACGCAGTTCCATCTGCAACGCTTTGAAATTATTTTTAATAATATTTTTCATAGATTTATTGTCCTTTCCTAATGTTATTGCACATTGTAACATATTTGAGATTATAAAGAAAAGAAAAAATAGAGAGAAGGAAGAAAATTAAGAATTAAAAAAATAAAAGTTTTTGCAAAAAAATGTTGACAATCGTACCAGAGAGTGATAATATAAACGAGCTGTCGCAAGACAGGGCTTCCGATCAACAAAAAAGTTTTCTGGAAAAGAAAAAA
>JAGZJD010000098.1 GCA_018365895.1 Lachnospiraceae bacterium
ATTTCTTCCAAAGTTGTCATTAAGTGTTTATACACTTTCTCCATTCCTTGGGCGAATGGATCTTCTTTGTCTTCTTCCTTCACTGCATACAATCCTCTTTCGAAATTGTCTACAACCGGAAGAATCTTTTCTATGATATCTTTCGCTCCAACTTCGTACATCTGGGATTTCTCCTTGTCTGTACGTTTGCGGAAGTTATCAAACTCTGCCATTTGACGAGTGAGTCTGTCAGTCAGTTCCTCAATTTTCTCATCTTTTTTATCCTTTTTATTTTTCTTGCCAAATAATTTCTTATCTGACTTCTTATCTTCATTTTCGTTTTCTTCTGTCTTAGCTTCGGTCTTGACCTCTTTTTCTTCTACCTCTTCCTCCGCCTTTTCTTCCGTCTCGGCTTCAGCCTCTTCTGTTTCCTGCGCGTTTTTCTTCGCTTCTTCCACCGCTTCTTTTACCATTTCTTCCTGACTTTTGTCCTGTTTATTTTCCAACGGTTCTCCCACCTTTCTTATTTTTCTTGATGAAACATCTGATCCAGTTCATTTTGAAGACGCTTCATTGATTTCAGCACATGTTCATAATCCATACGCTTCGGACCGATAATTCCTATGGTTCCCTTCATGCCGTCTCCCAATTCATACGTCGCAGTCACTACACTGCAATCTTTCATCGTCTGAACCGGCGTCTCATCACCGATATATACTTGAATTCCTGTATTCTCTTCCTGTGCAAGCGTCTGCGTCACAAGCTCTGTAAGCTGCCGTTTCTCTTCAAAGGCACTGATAATATCCTGTGCACTTTCTTTATCTGAAAGTTCCGGATACTTGAAAATGTTCGTTGCGCCGCTTGTATAGATCTGCATGTCTTCGTCAATCTGTATCGCATCCGCAACTGCATCCAGCACATTTCCCACTACCATACTGTGGATACCTGCCTGCTCTTTTAATCTGGCGATCAATCCAAGATTAATCTCTTCGATTGACATTCCATTGAGCGTTGTGTTAAGCAGCATATTCAGCTTTAGCAAATTTTCATTGCTGAGAGGTTCCTCCAAATTAATGATCTTGTTCTTAATCACATTTCCGCTAAGAACGATCACTGCAATGATCTGCTCTTCGTCCACCATGGATAACTGAATAAACTTGATCTTATTACCATTGTTCATAGGAGTGGATACCATCGTCGCATAGTTGGTACTGCTCGCCAATACTTTCGCCGCTTGCTTTAGAAGCTGTTCCATTTTGTCAACCTTCTCAAGCATCTGCTCCTGCTTATCGTTTAGCTCCTGCTCCTTTTCTTCCATTAAGATATCTACATAAAGGCGATAACCCTTATCCGAAGGAATCCGTCCTGCCGATGTATGTGGCTGCATAATATAGCCAAGCTCTTCCAAATCCGCCATCTCATTACGAATCGTTGCAGAACTCAGGTTCAAGTCCGTATACTTAGAAATTGTCCGAGATCCAACCGGCTCGCCAGTTTCCAGATACGTCCGAATGATCGCGTACAGAATTTTCAGTTTTCTGTCACTTAATCCATGCTCAGTCACCATCTGCATTCCTCCCTTCGATTTCTTTATTAGCACTCTTTAAATTCGAGTGCTAACATCTTTCGAATATAATTTATCACTACGATTTTCGTTTGTCAACAGGGTTTATATAAATTTTATCATTTGGGACGTAGCATTTTGCAAAAATGCTACGTCCCAAATGATATTTCCCCCTGTTCCAAAATGAAAAATGGGGTGTCCTTTTTGATTTTCCTTCTATATACATTACATATTTATAACTTTCTCCTGTACTTTCGTGCACAATTCTTTTGCTTTTTTTAGTGATATTTGCATTTCATCTTTTATTTTGTAAATATAAGCCAACCTCATATCTTTTTCTTCAAATACTTGCGATAACACTGGCAAGTTGTGCTTTATTTGCAGACTTTCAGCATAATCAATCGCAAGTTCAACTCGCTGCGTCAACATTTCTTCAGATATATCTAAAAAGACTTTTGTTTCTCTTTCTTTATGAAATTCCTCAAAACTTTTAACATTAGGAAATGTCTTTTTATACATAAGTAGCGCTTTTTCATGAATAACAATTGCCGTATTCGACCCGTATTCATTGACACTGCTATATTTATATTTGGACAAATCGTTGACCATACCCGCTTTCACAGGATTTAAGTGAATATATCTTAAACACATCCAGAAATATTTTTCATTTTCAATACATTCGCTGGCGAATCGATTTTGAAACACATGACCATTTCGCTGATGTTTAAAATTATAATATAACGCATATTCTGATAAAACAGCTGCCATGAATCTTGATAAAATCTGAATTTCTGATCGGATAATAAAATGAGCATGATTAGACATAATACAATAACTATAGATTTCCACCTTAAAGATCTCAAGGTGTTTTAGAATAATTTTAATAAAATAGCTTTTTTCACGCTGCTGGTTAAAAGTTCTTTCCTTATTAATACCTTTAACCATAACGTGATACATTCCTGTACTGCTTTCCTGCCGTCTTTTCATCGGTAACTATGTCCCCTTCCTAATTAAGTACAGGTCAAAAGTCAATTTAGGACACCCCATTTTTCATTTTGGAACATAGCAATTGTTAACTTGGGACGTAGCTTTTTGCAAAAATGCTACGTCCCAAATTACTATTTCATTTCTTCTCTTACTTCTTTGAAGCATTTAACGATGAAATCAATATCTTCTTTTGTATGGCTTGCGCATACCTGTGTACGGATTCTAGCTTTTCCCTTTGGAACTACTGGGTAGGAGAATGCTACTACATATACGCCTTTTTCCATCATACGTTTAGCAAATTCTGCTGCGGTCTTCTCATCATAGAGCATAACTGGTACGCAAGGATGTGTTCCCGGAATGATATCAAAACCGTTATCTACTAATTCTTTACGATAGTAAGCTGTTACTTCTTCCAGATGGTCACGAAGTTCTGTGCTCTCATCCAACATATCGAATAATTCAATACTTGCTCCTGCGATTGCCGGTGCTAAAGAGTTAGAGAACAGATACGGGCGGCTTCTCTGACGGAGAAGATCAATAATTTCTTTGCGTCCGGAAGTATATCCGCCGGATGCTCCGCCAAGTGCTTTTCCAAGTGTTCCGGTAATAATATCTACACGTCCCTGTACTCCACAGTATTCCGGTGTTCCACGTCCGGTCTTTCCTACGAATCCGACTGCATGGCTGTCATCCACCATAACAAGCGCATTATATTTATCAGCCAGATCACATACGCCCTGAAGGTTACAGATAATACCATCCATTGAAAATACACCGTCTGTTGCAATCAACTTAATTCTTGCCCCAGCTTCGTCGGCTTCTTTTAATTTTGCTTCCAGATCTTCCATATCATTATTTTTATAGCGGAAACGTTTTGCTTTACAAAGACGTACTCCATCAATAATAGAAGCATGGTTCAACTCATCACTGATTACAGCATCTTCTGCTGTGAGAATGGTCTCAAACAATCCTCCATTTGCATCGAAACAGGAAGAGTAGAGAATCGTGTCATCGGTTCCGAGGAAATCAGAAATCTTTTTCTCTAATCTCTTATGAATATCCTGTGTTCCGCAAATGAAACGAACAGATGCAACACCATATCCTTTCTCATCATAGGTTCTCTTAGCCGCTTCGATCAGACGAGGGTTGTCGCCAAGTCCAAGGTAGTTATTTGCACACATACACAGAAGTTCTCTTCCGTCTTCCATTTTCACACGCGCTCCCTGCGGTGATACAAATGGTGCTTCACCTTTAAACAAACCAGCCTCTTTAATGCCTTCTACTTCTTTTGTGTAAATGTCCAAAATATCATTTTTACGTGCCATTGTTCTTATTCGTCCTTTCCTTATCATGATGCTCGGCGGTTATCATAACCGCCGTCACCACTTACTTACAACATTCATTTTTAGTCATTCACATGTGCCCAATCAAGAATTACTTTTCCAGATTCTCCGGAAATCATTGCTTCAAATCCCTTTTCATAATCTTTAATATCAAAATGATGGGTGATAATCGGAGAAATATCAAGACCTGCCTGAAGCATGGTAGACATTTTATACCATGTATCCCACACTTTTCTTCCATAAATACCGCGGAGATTCAATCCATTAAAGATAACTGTTTCAAGATCTACTTTGGCATCTGTTCTCTGAAGTCCAAGAAGTGCAATATTTCCACCATGCTTCATGTTATGGATCATATCATGAAGACCTGCCTGTGAACCTGACATTTCAAGACCTACATCAAAACCTTCCGTCATTCCGATTTCTTTCATTGCATCTTGCAGGTTTTCTTTTCCAAGATTTATCGCTCTTGTCGCCCCAAGTTTCATAGCAAGATCCAGACGATACTGGTTAAAATCTGTAATTACAACATGTCTTGCTCCTGAGAATTTCGCAATCGCTGCAGCCATAATTCCAATCGGTCCTGCTCCCGCTATCAACACGTCCTCGCCAAGCATATCGTAAGAAAGCGCCGTATGTGTTGCATTTCCGAATGGATCGAAAATTGCGTACATCTCTTCCGGAATATTGGGATTACATGGCCATACATTTGAAGAAGGGATTACAAGATACTCTGCAAATGCTCCGTTTCTATTTACACCAACACCTTTGGCATCTTTACAATTTTCCTTATGACCTTCCAAACAGTTTCTACATTTCCCACAAGTAATATGACCTTCGCCGGATACAAGATCGCCAATCTTAAAACCTTCTACACCAGGTCCAACCTCTACAATTTCACCAACATACTCATGTCCTGCCGTAAGTCCGATCGGGATTGTGTGCTGCGCCCAATCATTCCACTGGTAAATGTGTACATCTGTTCCGCAGATGGCTGTCTTGTGAATCTTAATCTTGACATCATTCGGTCCCAATTCAGGAATCGGAACTCTCTTCATCCACAAACCTTCCTCAGGTTTTTCTTTTACAAGTGCCCACATCAATCCATCGTTTCTTTCACTCACTTTATTAGACCTCCCGTTTCTATCGCCTCCCCAGACGATTTATTTTATCAATACAATTATAACACTCCTTTATAACATGTACAACGTATTTTATTATATTTTTTTGGCGTTTTTGACAATTTTTTTCACATTTATTTATTGATTTTATGGCACTTTTTACAATATTTTTGTAGACAAATCTATAATTTTTATTTATAATTAATTTGTTACTTGTTGATACGTTTGTGCGGAAAGTGTTCGGATAGTTCCTCTTCCGGCTCTTAAACGTATCACCTGCATTATCACAATCGAGGGACAAATCTATAGAGAAAGAGAGGTAGTGGATATATTTCCTTAATATATCTGCAAAAACAACATGAAAAAAGTTTTTGAAAAATGGAATAGCATCAGCCTTGTATTGAGAATCCTGTGCGGACTCATTATCGGTATCATCCTTGGACTTGCCGTTCCTAAAGCAACTGTAATCATCATCTTAGGAGATCTGTTTGTTGGCGCGTTGAAAGCAATTGCTCCACTGCTGGTATTCTTCCTCGTAATGAGCGCTCTTGCTCATATGGGCGAAGGTCAGAAGACAAACATGGGATTTATCGTTATGCTGTATATGCTTGGCAACCTATTTTCAGCGCTGGTATCTGTTATCGCATGTAAGCTGTTCCCAGTTACTCTTACACTTGCAGAAGCAGCCGGCGGAGACATGGCTCCTCCAAGCGGTGTAGGCGAAGTATTGAAGAATCTCTTATTAAACGTTGTATCTAACCCTGTGGGCTCTATCGTAAATGCCAACTACATCGGTATCCTTGCATGGGCTTGTATCTTCGGTATTGCATTAAAGGGTGCATCCGCTTCAACAAAGAAAATGCTGGATGATTTCTCTGACGCAATCTCTACCGGTGTAAAATGGGTGATCAGCTTTGCTCCATTTGGTATCATGGGATTAATCTTCAATGTTATCTATACTTCCGGATTAAAAGCTTTGTTATCTTACGGAAGACTGATTCTTGTGTTAGTCGGAAGTATGGCATTTGTAGCATTTATCATGAATCCGATCATCGTGTTCCTGTGTATCAGAAAAAACCCATACCCACTTGTGTTCAAGTGTCTGGCAAAGAGTTTCATTACTGCATTCTTTACACGTAGTTCTGCTGCTAACATCCCAGTTAACATGGAACTTTGTGAAGAACTCGGTCTGGATGAAGAACAGTATTCTATCTCCATTCCACTTGGTGCAACCATCAACATGGCAGGCGCTGCCATCACCATCTCTGTTATGGCATTGTCCGCAGCTTATACTGTCGGAATCGATGTGGACTTTGGAACAGCCCTTGTACTCTGTGTACTTGCAGCGCTTAGTGCAGCCGGTGCTTCCGGTGTTGCCGGCGGTTCACTTCTCCTTATTCCAATGGCCTGCGGATTATTCGGAATTCCGTCTGAAATCGCAATGCAGGTTGTAGGTGTAGGCTTCATTATCGGAGTTATTCAGGATTCCTGCGAGACAGGTCTAAACTCCTCTACAGACGTTCTCTTCACAGCAGCAGCTGAACTTAGAGACAGAAGATTACATCCAGAATATTACGCAAAGAAAAAAGAAGCTGTAGCAGAAGAATAAATTAAAGATCAACATACATAAAAGGGGCTGTCGGTTAATACCGATTTCTAGGCTCTAAATCTTAAAATACGAATCTCCTGTAGAAATCAGTATTTTTAATACTTGAACTTCTTCAGGAGATTCGTATTTTTTCTTTCCTGTATGTATTTTAGGGCACAAAAACCCCTTGACTGCATTTTTGAAAGCACTCTTTTTCTAAGCAGTCTTTTCTTCGGTTTTTCCTTCAAATTTCTTGATCTCATCATGAAGAAAACGATGGTATTTATTT
>JAGZJD010000099.1 GCA_018365895.1 Lachnospiraceae bacterium
GACTGTGGAGAGAATGTATAGCTCTCGTACAGAATCTTCCGGAATTGTATGAAGATTTGGAGGCAGGGCTTCGCCAGATTGGAGATAGTTTAAATGTTGTCTTTGGGCGCTTGCCGGAAACGGTACAAAATGCATGGTATCAGATGATTAACAATCTGGATCAGGCGATGGGAGGTCTGATGCAGCAGATCAGTGAACCTACGGTTACAGCGGCAAGTAATTTTGCTAAGCGGATTCCATCTATTTTGATCGGATTCATTGTAACCATCATTTCAGCATACTTTTTTATTGCAGAGAGAGAAATGGTGATCGAGTGGGCAAAAAAAGTATCTCCCGATCCGATCGTAAGACGAATGAGTATGGTAATGGCAAATTTAAAATATGCGGTCGGCGGATATTTTAAAGCGCAGTTTAAGATTATGCTTGTAATCTTCGTAATTTTGTTGGCAGGATTTTCATTGATTGGAATTCATTTTTCAATTTTGCTTGCGATAGGGATAGCATTTCTTGATTTTCTGCCGTTTTTCGGAACAGGAACGGCGTTGATACCATGGGCTGTATATAAGTTTATGGTCGGTGATTACCGTATGGTGGTTGCTTTGGTAATCATTTATGTAGTATCACAGCTTGTCCATCAGCTGATTCAGCCCAAGTTAGTAGGCGACAGCATCGGTCTAAACCCGTTGTTCACCTTAGTCCTTATTTATATAGGCTATAAGATTGGCAGTGTTCTGGGCATGATTTTTGCGGTTCCGGTAGGTATGATTATTTTAAATTTGTATCAGGCAGGGGCATTTGATTATATATTGGATGATGTGATGCTTTTAACAAAACGGATTATGGAGCTTCGTGAACCGGAATAGTTTCTACAAAGCAGCAAGATCATAACAGTGGACAGATTCCATTCATATATTATCTTTAGAAGAAAAACTTTTAGGGGTATTTATATGAATGGAATTTTTTTGGCGTTATTGGGGACCATGGCGACATTTTTAGTGACAGTGCTTGGTTCGGCTGTCATTTTCTTTGTGAGAAATGAAGTAAGTGATAATTTGCAATGTGGTTTTCTTGGTTTTGCCGGAGGAGTAATGGTGGCGGCTTCCGTTTGGTCGCTGATTCTTCCGGGGATTGATTTCGCAGAAGAAAGCGGACAAATCGGATGGCTGGTAATGACAGCGGGATTTATGGCAGGCGTGCTTGTTTTGCTTGCTGCCGATGGATGCCTGAACCGATATTTAAAAAAGGTGAAAGAAAAAGACGACCATCCTCAATTAAAAAAGAGCGCGGCTTTATTGATTCTTGCAATTACCGTGCACAATATTCCGGAAGGAATGTCGGTTGGGCTTGCGTTTTCACTGGCGGCACAATATCCGCAGAACGAAGCATTATTTTCCGGCGCTGTTGCATTGGCAGTGGGAATTGCGATTCAAAATTTTCCGGAAGGGACAGCAGTGGCACTTCCTCTTGTGAAAGAAGGAATGAGTCAGAAGAAAGCTTTTCTGATCGCAGGTATGACAGCAGCAGTAGAGCCCGTATTTGGTGTTCTGGCAGCGGTATTTGCAACCATTGTCCGTTCTTCTATGGCAGGTTTTCTGGCATTTGCAGCAGGTACGATGATCTATGTAGTTGTAGAGGAACTGATTCCGCAGGCTCACATGGGCGAAAAAGGGAAAATGGGAACCCTTGGGTTTGTGGCGGGTTTTCTCGTAATGATGATTTTAGATGTAGCCCTTGGATAACGTTTCTCTGCCTTTGAAAACAAAAAGAAATCATGTATAATAGAATCAGATTTTATAGGAAAGGACTAAGAACGTTGAGTTTAATAGATAAAATTCCGGCAGAGTTTTATAAACTTTTCGCAAGTAAATACAGACCATACTATCAGAAATTTTTACTGGCGATCTATGAGGAAACAAGCAGATCCTATTCGCTCTTGGGATTGACGGAAGAAGAGTGTAAGGCAGTGATGAATGAAAATATAGCGGATCTTACACTGGAATGGAGCAATGAGCAGGCAGATGAAGAGGGCGAATTTCTCACAAGGGCAAATATGGCTTCAATTTGTCTTAAAAATCTGGAAAACTGGGGATGGCTTAGGCGAGATTATGATGAGACATTGAATCAATATGTCATTTCGTTTCCGGAATACAGCCAGATGTATGTAGAGCTGTTTCAGAAGTTATTCAGTGAAGAGGGAAGCAAAGAACGAGAAAGCGTGCTTGCAGTTTACAGCCATCTATATACATACAGCTCAGATACAGAGAAAAATAATGAAATCTTAAAAAGCGCACTTCATACTTCCCAATCTCTTGTACAAATGCTTGCGAATATGCAGGAGGGGATGCGAGGATATTTTGATGAATTGTCCAGACAGAAAAGCTTTCTCGGCATTCAGGAAGTGCTTGTAAAAGAGATTAATAATAGTGATAGTAAAAAATATGCCATACTTACAACAACAGATAGCTTTTATCGTTATAAGGAAGCGGTCAAGGAGCTGATCGATAAAAATCTAAGTGAGAATGAAATAAGGCGGCAAGAATTTGAGGAAAAAAAAGTAGAACTTGAAAAAAATACTCCGACTTATTATAGAAATGAACGTGTGATTATGATGTGTGAAGAAGCAATGGATATCATTTGCCGGATTGAACGTGAATTTGATGCGATTGAGCGCAGATACAATAAGCTGATCGAACAGAAAACGGTATTTGCCAGCCGTGCAGCTGCCCGAATTCGTTATATTTTGATGGAGGGGGTAGCAGAGAAAGACAGGACGGTTGAATTTGTTAATCTTTTGAATCAAAGTAATCATCAAAAGGAAATTTTGCAGAAACTTGCATCCGGTATGCATTTGACGGAACGATACAAAGCAGTGACGGATAGGAGTCTGTATCGCCGGAAGAATACAGAAAAAGAAAAATTTACTCCGCAGGCAGTAAGTACAAAAGAAGAGGCGCAGGAAAATCTGGAAGGGTTTGTTTTGAAACCTTTGTATACCAAAAAAGAAATCAAAGCGTTCCGAAGAAAAAATGAAAAAGATGGAGAGTTCCTTGTGACAAAAGACACCGTTCAAAATATCGAAGATTTGGAAAAGCTGTTTTTTGTGTGGCAGGAAACTACAGAACTTGCAGAAAGCGACGCTGTCGTGGAAGTGCAGGAAGAATTTCAGACGAAGGGCTTTTGCTATTCGGGACTTAGGATAAAGGAGAAGTAAATGTTTGAATATATGGAAGAATTATCGGTGACAGAAACGGAGAATCTGAGAAAGACTATTTCGAATTTATTTCGTCAGACCTGCATTTTGCAGGTGAAATATGATCCGGTCACATTGACGCCGAGGGATAATCTATACTATGAAATGTGCGTGAGACATAAAAAATTTATAGAGGACTATTTGGAAGTGCTTGGATGTGAACTGCTTCATGATCCGCAGGAACATATTTTCAGGCTTGCAGGCGATGGTTTGGAAATTGAAAAGTTCAGTCTGACGACAACGATCATTGTTCTGCTGATCAAAATGATTTATCGGGATAAGATTCTGGGAGAAGGGCTGGAAGCTACCGTCACTACACTGGAAGAAATTCGTGAATACGGGAAAAATACAAATTTATTGAACTGGAGATTGAAGGTGACAGAGTGGCAGGAAGCGCTTTATCTATTGAGTAAGCATCAGATTATTGAAGTGCCGGGAGCAGTTCGGGATGTGGAAGATCAGACGCCAATTTATATTTACAGCACCGTGAATCTATACTTAAGTTCGTCAAATATCAATGAACTGCTTGAAGAATACAGAGAGGAGATCGCAGAAGATGAGGCAATCGAAGAAAATCTTTACGAAAATGCTGTTGAATAACTGGGGTGGAATCAGTCATAAAGAGCTTACATTCCATGAGCATGTGAATCTGTTCAGTGGAAAGAGCGGCTCCGGAAAATCTACAGTTATGGATGCGATCCAAGTGATTTTATACGGAAGTGTGGCATCTACATTTTTGAATAAGGCGGCGGATGATGCGAAAAACCGAAGAAGTGTTCTTAGTTATTTAAGAGGGGAGCAAAAAGACGGAACTGCAAATCGTGAAGGGACAGACTTTTGTTCACAGATCGTATTGGAAGTGGAAGATACGGCAACGAATATTGTTACCTGTATTGGAGCGATTTTTGAAGTCGGGAAAAATGATTTGGATCTAAAGCGTTATTTCTTTTTCAGTCATTCGGGAAGAATGCCGGAAGACGGCTATATTTCAGAAAACGGAAGTCCTTACACCATTTCCAGATTGAAAAAGTTGGTAGAACAAAGGAAGATGTCAGAAGACAATCGGGGGAGAGGAGAAGTAAATCGTCTGTATCCGTCGAAAGAAGCGTATTTAAATACACTATATGATGTGGTGCTTGGTTATATTGAACCGGGACGTTTTATGACGATGGAAAAAAGTGCGATCGCACTTCGGATGACCAATGGAACCGGTCAATTTATCCGTGATTACATGTTCCCCAAGAGTAAAGAAGGAACCGTTTCGGTTATCAGCGAACAGTTGGGTGCATACCGCGAAATTAAAGAGAGGGTAGAAGATCTGGAAAAGCGGATCGGAATGCTGGAAGAGATAAATAGCCACAATCTGAAGCTGGTACAGTTGAAAACAGATGAAATTCGTACTCAGTCCATCTTAAAAGTGATCGCTATAGAGGGATTGAAGATTCAGCTGGAGGCCAAAAAGGAAGATTTAGAGTCGGCGATGGAATCGGCAAGACGATCAGAAGAAAAGTATCAGTCATTGGAAGCGAAGAAGAGCCAATGTGCAGCCGATAAATTAGAAGTAGAATCACAGCTTCTCGCAAGCAACTATGGACAGAAAGAGAAGCAGTTAAAAGAAATCCGCAATACGATTCGGATTTTGGCAGAATATTCCAAGCAGTGGAGAAATGTGCTTCACGGACTGGAAAAATGGAAAGAAAATGAAGAGATCAATAATTATCTGTCGAATCCGGCATTGCAGACAATGGAAGAGATAGAAAATGGAGATTTTACTGATGACCTTATAGAAAGACTTAAAAAGTATTTGAAAGATACGTTAGAAAATGTAGAAGAAGAGATCAGAGACTTAGAAGAAAACATCCGCAAAACGAGAAAAGAACTGAAAGAGAAAAAAGAGATTGTGGATGATTTAAAAAATGACAGAAAACCATACAGCAAAGAATTGAAAAAAGTAAGGGCAAGGCTGCAAAGCGAGCTGCGTGACCGATATGGACATCCTGTTCCGGTGGCGGTTTTTGCAGATTTATTTGATATTACAGACGAGAAGTGGAAAGAAGCCATAGAAGGCCGCCTCGGGAAGATAAAGTATAGTCTTGTTACTCCGCCGGAATACGCATTGGAAGCGGCTAAGATCTTCCGGAAAATGACCGGAAAAGAATTCGAAGAATTTAACGTGATCAACACTGCTGCGATTAAGAGAGACGAGCCGAAAGCGAAGGAGCACACCTTATATGAAGCAGTGGAAACAAAAGAAGGTTACGTTGATCTCTGCCTGAAACAGTATCTTGGAAGAATCGTAAAATGTGAGACCATTGAAGAACTTCATGAAGTAAGAGAAGGGGTGACACCGGATTGTTATTCTTACAGTAATTATATGTTCCGACATCTGCGGGAGAAAGATTACAGGCTTTATGCATGTATCGGTACAAAAGTGTCCAAAGCGAAATTAAAGGAGCTGGAGGATGAAGTCTACCGACTGGAAAACAGCCTGCTTGCAGATGAGCAGATGCAAAGCAGTTTAGCTGAAGCAAGAACTTATGAGCAGTTGCAGAATTACAGTACAGAACAGCTTGTAAATATGTCAAATGCAGCAGAGGAATTAGAGGAATATTATAGAAAAGAAGATGCTCTTATTCGGGAAATGAAAGAGCTTGATGAAGGGACTCTGATTCCGCAGCTAAAAGAAAAGAAGAAGCAATTAGAAGAGACAATGAGTCTGCTTGAAAAAGAAGCAAAAGAGACGGATGCCGAACGTCTGGCGCGGATCAAGGTACAGGCAAATGTGGAAACTGAGTTGAAAAATATAAGTGAGAAACTGGAAACGGAATTAGAAGGTTATGTTCCGAATGAGAGCATTGAGCAGGAAGTGCTTCAAGAATTAGAGACAAACCAAGAGCATATATACCGCAGACAGAAGCTAAAAGAATTAGAGAAGCTCAGACAGGAGATTGAAGCAGAATCAGACGGACGTGCCGAAGCACGGAATCATTTTAATAAAGCATATCCGGCGTATGGTTTTACAGGGATAGAACATGGAAATGAAGTATATGATAAGGTGCTGGAACAGTGCAGGAAAGATTTTGAACCGAAATATAAGGAAGAATTTGAACAGCAGTACCGATTGGTATATCATACGCTTCGCGAAAATGTGATTGCTACGATTCATGGAGAAATCAAAGCAGCGTTCCGCCATAAGAGGGAAATTAACCGAATGCTTGCTAAAATCCGCTTTTCCGACAGTATTTACCAGATTGACATTCTTCCGGCTGAAAATGAAAACCGACAGTTTTATGAAATGCTGATGGCGCCGGAACTTGACAGCAAAGTATTGGATGATCACGGATTTGAAGGACAGCTTAGTCTCGGTGAAGACGAATTTTATCAAAAATATGAAGCTCAGATTCTGCGGCTTACCGAAAAGTTCATGCCGCCAAGAGACGAAGACAGTGGGAAACGCACGCTTCACAAAGAAGAGATGGAGCGATATGCCGATTACCGCAACTATCTTACCTTTAGTATGTATGAGCAAGTGAAGGATGAAGATGGAAATATTCGAAAAAAT
>JAGZJD010000100.1 GCA_018365895.1 Lachnospiraceae bacterium
CATACCGGAAGACCAGTCTCCTTGATTGCTTTCTTCACTTCTTCAAGATTTTCAACTAATACTTTTCCATCAATCTCAAAACATTCAAATCCCATTTCTTTCATGAAGCGGAATTTTTCGACCATATCTTTAGGGAAAAAATCTTTATCCTGTGTTCCTAATAACATACTAACTGCCTCCTATGAAAAATCTACGCCCATCTTGATGCTGCTTTCCGGATGCTGATCTACATATTTACAGAATCCTTCTGCACACTCTTCAAACGGAACGACCGGATCAATAATATCTTCACAGTTCAAGTATCCGTTCATCAAAAGTTCCCAACAAACATCTTCAATTCTCTTTCTGTTCCAACGTGGATATTCTGGATTTGGCTCACTACATGCTCTGGAGAAAATAATTTTTCCATAGTTGAAGTGTGCTTCCTGTCCAAGCCACAGTCCTTCTGGGAACGGTTTTGCAAATGCAACATAGACTGCAAAATCGCATTGAAGGAAATGTATGCATATGGGAAAAACTTCCAGACTGCAAAAATTGATACTAATATAAACGCACTGACCGGTTGGTCGAACCAAAGCGGCGCCTTGTCAGCAATCCCAAACACATCAACTACAAAATAATTAATGATTCCATAAATATTATTAAACATATAACGCCATGTGAAGATCAGACAAACCGCTGGAACCACATAGGAAAGAATAATAATTGAATTTACTAATTTCTTTCCGACAAACGGACGATTTAAAAATACGGACAATGCCAAACCTAAAACGGTACTGATTGACGTTACTACTACTGTAAATAAAAGTGTGATGGCTACGGATTTATAAAACGTCGGATCCGTAAATACATCAATAAAGTTTTTTAATCCTACAAATTCTGAAGGTAGATTCGGGTTCAACGGAACATCCTGACAACTGATCACTATGTTATAAATAAGCGGATAGCCAATCAGAAGCACCAATAAGATAATACTCGGCGCCAGAAGCGCGTATGCAAATTTTGTATCACTTCCTCCAAGCTTCTTTTTCTTTACACTCATTTTTCATCTTCCTTTGCAAATGGTAGGGAGAGGAAGATTCCTCTCCCTAGAATCAATATTATTTCATCAAACCTTCCACTGCTGTCTGAGCTGTTTTCAGTTCTGTATCTACATCTGCGTTCTGTACAACTACGTTGTTAACCATCTTACTGATTGCACCTGTATTTGTAACATCACCCATCTCTGTGAAGTTCTTTCCGTCAACAGCGCCGAATAACTGAAGGTTCGCTACTGCGTTTGCAATTTCTTCGTTCATATGAACATATGCTTTTCTTTCTTCCAGCTCTGTATATTCTGGCATTTCATCCACAGATTTGATTACTGGCTGAATTCCGCCTGGAGCCATGTTGAGCCAGTCAACGTTGTTTTCATCTTCTAACATAAAGCTTACAAATTTTTTCGCAGCATCTGTCTTAGCTTCGTCCATACCTGCAGCAATACCAAGAACTGTAATACATCCGTAAGCAGCCTCAGATTTTCTATTTGGAAGAACTAATGTAAGATCTTCAGCAAATCCTGCCTCTTTTACATTACCGAGAATGTAAGTAGAATACATAGCCATTGGTGCGTGTTTACCCACAAATGCGTCATTAACATCTGCTACTTCTGTAGATCCTGGCATAGAAAGTGCTGCAAGCTCTTTATAGTACTCTAATGCTTCTTTCATCTCAGGTGTATCAACAGTTACTTTTTTATCTCCATCAAATACGTTTGCTCCGTTAGAAAGTGCGAACTGAGAGAATACCTGCTCTGTAAATGCACTGTCAGAAGTCGGGAGTGCGATACCATACATCTGGTTATTCGGATCATGGAAAGCTTCTGCAACTTTTAATACTTCTTCCCATGTAGTTGGAACTGCTAAGTTCTTCTCTGCTAACATTGCTTCATTTACCCAGATACCCTGTACCCAGCTGCTCACTGGAACACCAACATAGCTTGCGCCATCTTCTGTTTTTGTTACTTTTAATGCTCCTTCATAGAAAGCATCTTCACCTTTTGCATCAACAACTTCTTTTACTGCATCTACGTCTGTAAACTGGTTTGCTACGCTTGTCTTAGCCTGATCCTGACTGTACTCTACAACTGCTGCAAGCTCACCATTTCCACCCTGTGTTGCAATTTTAGAATCATAGTCGTCCTCATTTACCGGAACAGACTCGACAACGATATCCGGATTTGCTTCCTGGAACTTGTCGATAAGCGCCTGAACAGCATCCTGTCTCTCCTGCTCTACCTGCATGTGCATGAACTGAATATGCACTTTTCCGTCTTTGGACTCTTCGGATTTCTTGCCGCATCCTGCAACCATTGTTGCTGCCATTGCTGTAATAAGCAATGCACTGATTAATCTTTTTTTCATAATCTTTCTCTCCTTTTTTGTTTTATTGTTAACAGGAATTTTCTTCTCTGTTACAAGCATGATTCTTTTACCCATGCACATTCCCATGCTTTCAGGGTAATTTCTCCTTCGACATTCTTTCCTGTCAGGAGATCGCATCCATGTAATTCTTTATAAGCAATACTCTGTTCTTTTCTTGAGACATTGATCAATACATGAATACGTTCTTTTGTTTTTTCATTTTCTCTGACAAAGCTAAGCACCTGTTCATTAAGCTTCAAAACTTTTTGATTTGCCTGCGGCGAAAATGCACTTTCCGCTCTGCGGATCTTCAGTCTCTCTATCAATGTGTCGAAAATTTCTTTTCGGTTCGTTTCTTCCGTCAATTGATTTTCCAACGTCTGATAATCCAGTTTTTCTCTATTAATCCTTCTCGGTATTCCTGAAGTTGTCTTTCCATAATAATCATTCCTGGAACCAAGAAGGCTGTGAATATAGATTCCCGGCACACCTTGTAATGAAAACAGTAATGTTTCTGCTGCAATAAATTTACTGATTCTTTCTTTGTCTGAGCTCTCCGGACCTGCCAGTGCGTCTTGATAATTAATGTTCAATTCGTATGGGCTCTTTGTTCCATCTCCGTTATCTTTGTATGAAACAACTCCGCCATGTCTAAGTGTCGCATCCAACAGAAGTTTTCTCTGTTCTTCTGTTAAAATTCCTTCTGTTGGTCTTACTCCAATTCCATCATGGGAACTTAAGAAGTTAAAGTATGTAACCTTATCATTTGGAAGTTCCAGTGTTTCCATCCAGTTCGAAAGAATTTTCGCATTTTCGGAAAGGAAAGTATACATGGTAAGCGGCGGAAGAGGAAACTGATATACAAGATCTGCCTCATCTCCATTCTCTCCGAAATAACTGATGTTATCCTTGTGCGGAACATTCGTCTCTGTAATAATCCTTGTTCCCGGAGCGTATACCTTTAACACATCTTTCATTAATTTGATAAGCTCATGTGTCTCCGGAAGATGCATACACGTTGTTCCTAATTCTTTCCACATGAATCCAATCGCATCCAGACGGATGAATTTAGCGCCGCTTCTTCCATACATAACAAGGATATCCAGAATCTCTGCCAACAATTCCGGGCACTCAAAGTTCAGATCGATCTGGTCGTCACCAAAGGTTGTCCATACATACTTTTCTCCGTCTTTGGTCTGGAATTTAGTCAACAACGGAAGCGCTCTCGGACGTGTAACTGTGCTGTAATCAGCATCTTTATCACAGGTGATAAAATAATTTTTATAAGGCTCTTCGCCTTTCAAATATCCTTCAAACCATTCACTGCTTTTTGAGATATGGTTGATCACCGCATCAAACATTAAACCGTAATCGGAAGACATCTCTTTAATCTGTTCCCAGTCTCCAAGCTCCGGGTTGATCTTTCTATAATCCACAACAGAAAATCCATCGTCCGATGTATACGGATACATTGGAAGAAGATGAACCGTTTCAATTGCTTCTCTCACATATTTATTCAGAAATTGATGCAGAACCTCCAGCCCCGGTTTCTCGCCATCTGTAATCGTATCTCCGTATGTAATCAGGATACTGTCTTTCTCTGAAAGCGGTGTCTCTAAAGCTTCTGTCGTTTCGTATCCGTTAAGCTGCTCATCGATCAGCTTCGTCGCAGCTTCTGCTTTCTCTTCGCTTTTGTATACGCGAACAAGCCTCTCTTTTATTTGTTTCTTCAAACTGTCTTTCATCTTTTTTCTCACTCTTTTCTTTTTATAAGCAACATTCTCTTCCTATTTTGTCTATTATTGACAACGTTGTCTTGCTATTTTTTCGTGACAACGCCGATTCGGCCTCTTGGCTTGACAACGTTGTCACATTTTGCCCTATTTAACGCTCTCCGCATTCGTGGAGAGCGCATCTTTTTCGTCTAACTATGTAGATTCTCTCTCTATCACTTTGCATGGGAATTTAAAACTTTTATTTTCATCTTCACCATTACTTATTCGATCGATCACATAATCAATACAACATTTTGCAAGCTTTTCAAAGTCTTGTTCCACCGTAGAGATCGGCGGATAATAATATTCTCCTAATGTAATATTATCAATGCCGAGTACGGCAATATCCTTCGGGATCGCCAACCCCTTCTCGTAGATTGCCCGGTATACTCCAAGCGCTCTTTCATCACCTGAGACGAAAAAGGCATTGACTTCGTGCGTATCCAGGACTTCTTTTGCTTTATTATAAGCCTTCTTCACCGTATCGAGCCCTGTAAATATGTGGTAATCTGTTTTCTGCTCTTTCATCGCAGATTCGAATCCCTTTACACGGTTCTGGGTAGATAAAAATTTCTTCTCTCCTATAAGCAGAGCAATCTTATTGAGATTCTTTTCCGCTAAATATCGTCCGCCCTGGTAGCCCACATCATAGTTATCCAGGCTGACTGACGGAACATCCGGATTCTCCGGTTCTCCAAACACGACATACGGAATGTTGTGACTCTCAAAATAATCCACTCGAGGATCTTGTAAAATATTCTCAAGTAATATTGCGCCATCTGCAATTCCACTGGCGATCAGATAAAATCCATCTGTCTCGTCTTCTTCAAAGCGTTCACTACTTGATGGCGAAAGGACAATTTTCATAGAACGCTTCTTTGCATATGTGAATAAATGCTTTAACATAATTGTATGCCAAATACTCAAATGCTCTTCATGGTGACGCTCGGCAAATACTACGATAATATTCGTCCGGCTTCCTTTTAAGCCACGGGCAAGCATATTCACCTGATATCCCTGCTCCTTAATTGTATTCATGACTTTTTCTCTCATTCCGTCACTGACATTCGGGCTGTTGTTCAACACTCTGGATACCGACTTGATCGATACTCCGCAAGCATTGGCTATATCAACAATTGTCACATTTCCCACTTGACATCACCCCTCTTTGTCCTGCGTTGTCATTATAGTTCCTTTCTTATCTTTTTTCAACCCTCTTTTGACTTTTCAGCATAACTGGCAAATTCGCACCACTGTTTTTGTTCACTTGTCACAAAAATCGTCTCATTTCTTCTTATGCATATTTGACTATCTCACACTATTATAAACAGGGGAGCATACCACTTGACTGATATGCTCCCCTGTTATTCTTTTCCCTATGCTCTCTCACTATAGTGATGTGCTTCTTCAAGCATCATATCTTTTACTTTCATCAAACGAATCTGGGAACTTCTCTCATTCTCATCCAGCTTCATTGTGATATATTTGATCGTTGCCTGAGCCTCCGGAATCGTCACATGCTCCAGCGCATTTACACGACGTCTCGTCTTCTCAATCTCCGCCGCCATGAGCTGACATGCTTTTTCTGTCTCTGCAAGCTTCAACATATCCGGCAGAATGTCTGCCAAGGATTTTACTGCACCATCCAGATCGCTGGAGGTAAATGCGAAGCCATAAGAATAGATGTCGTTGGCATCCGCTGTCCTTGTCTTCGTCTCATAGACCGGGATATCAACACTCATAACATTTTTCTGTTCTACATTCAGATTCACTTCCTGCTTCGGTGCCATCAATGCTGTGTTTAATGTAGCTTCGTCCATGCCTGCCTTCGCTATGACAAAATTCTTATTTGCAGAGAGGATTCCGGCTTCTACTTTTTTTCTAAGCGCCATATTCTCCTTGACCAGTTCAAGAAACTGACGCATCAGCTCGTCTCGCTTATCTTTTAAAAGTTTGTGTCCTCTTCTGGCTGTAACAAGCTTTTTCTTTGTTTTTGTCAGCTCCATACGGGTAGGAGTAATCTGCTTTTTAGCCATCGTTTCCCTCCTTCATTTGGGCTTGCGCCCCTAGCCTGCGCCCTATCGGCCTTCTCGCTGCGGGCTTGCGCCCTATCGGCTTTTTCGCCATGCCCAGCTCGAATCCGCTTCGCTCCTTCTCGCTGCGGGCTTGCGCCCTATCGCCTTTTTCGCCATGCCCAGCTCGAATCCACTTCGCTCCTTCTCGCTGCGGGCTTGCGCCCTATCGCCTTTTTCGCCATGCCCAGCTCGAATCCGCTTCGCTCCTTCTCGCTGCGGGCTTGCGCCCTATACAGATATAGAAAAGTTCTCATTTGCAAGCAAGCTTGCATGATACCTTTTCTATATCTGTGCATGGCTTATTGCTTTCCATAATACATATCTAAGAATTTATCGTCGATACGTTTCAGTTCTGCTCTTGGCAGCATAGACAGAAGTTTCCAGCCGATTTCCAATGTTTCTTCTATGGATCGATCTGTGTTATACCCCTGAGATACGTATTCCTTCTCGAAGGCTTCTGCAAATTCTGCGTATTTCAGATCTATTTCTGTAAGCGCTGCCTCTCCGAGAATCGTCATCAGCTCTTT
>JAGZJD010000017.1 GCA_018365895.1 Lachnospiraceae bacterium
CAAGAAACAAGTGATACGGCGCATATTACACTGGCATTTCAGGGAGGAGAGCCAATGCTTGTTGGTCTTGAATTTTATGAGAAGTTGACAGCTTATGCAGAAAAGAAAAAAGGAGGCAGAACCTTTGCTTATGCAATCCAGACAAACGGAACACTGATTGACGAGGCATGGGCAGAGTTTTTTGCAAAGAAGCATGTACTTGTAGGAGTGTCGCTGGACGGATATGAGTCAAATACAAATAAGTTCCGGATAGACAAAAAGGGTAAGGGAATGTTCGGAAAGATTATGGAAGGAATCGGATATTTAAAGCGAGCAGGAGCAGAGTATAATATTTTATCAGTGATTACCGCGCAGCTGGCTTCACATCCGGAAGCTTATTATAAGTTTATGAAAAGCCAGGGAATTTCCCATGTGCAGTGTATTCCATGTCTAGGAGAGCTGGATCGTAAGACACAGTGGGGACTGGATGCAGATGGATATGAAAAGTTTTTTAAGCGCTTGTTCAGGATATGGCTTGCGGATTATATGCAGGGGGATTATATGAGTATCGGACTGTTCGATAATCTTCTTCTGATGTTTGCAGATTGTCCGCCGCAGCAGTGTGGGATGCTTGGATTTTGTACAGCACAGTTTGTAGTAGAGTCAGACGGGAATGTTTATCCATGTGATTTTTATGTGTTAGATGAGTATTGCTGTGGGAATCTGCGAGAAAAAACGGTGGAAGAGATTTTGACAAGCGAGGCAATGAAGATGTTTCTGCAGGAAGAAAAAATTGTTCCAAAGATTTGTGAGACATGCAGTTTCTGGAATCTCTGCCGCGGTGGATGTAAACGGCAGAATACATGTTATCTGCAGGAAAAAAGGTGCGGCCATCAGGAATTTCTGAAAGAAGCCGCACCAATGCTGTATCGTATTGCCAATTCTCTCCGGTAAGAAAGGGATTGAGAAAGAAATATCTGTTTCGAAAAAGACTTGATACTAGAAAATGTGGGAGAGCGTTGTGACAGGCTTGTATCCGCAGCGGAGAGAAACACCGTCACTGTAACCTTCTTCCCGACCATCAAGTTCCCGAATCAATGCATTTCGAAGCCAGTCAATCCGTTCCTGATATTGTGGATCGTTAATGGCATTATGTTGTTCGCGCGGATCTAGGGCAAGGTGGAAATATTCTTCCGCTCCCGTTTCACTGTACCAGATGTATTTATCTGTTTCCGTTACAATGAACTGATTGGAGAGGCGGGAATGGAAGCTGTGTTCTCCGTGCAGATATGATCGGTTATTATGACCGGTGCCGGTAATTTCGGGAACAAGAGAGAACCCGTCTACCCCTTCCGGAATCGGAAGATGGGCAAAATCAAGGATTGTTGAAAGGATGTCTCTTAGTTCCGCAAGGGTATTACTTCGGATTGGCGTAGTTGGACAGACATTTTTTCCGGTGCGTATGAGAAGAGGAATATGGGTGCTTCCCTCATACGGAAAAACTTTTCGATACAAATGATGATCAAAAAGAAGTTCGCCGTGGTCAGACAGGAAAATAATTACAGTATTTTCATATTCTCCACTCTCCATTAGAGCCGTTAAAAGTCGTCCAATCTGATGATCCACATGAGTAATACATGCGTAATAACCTGCCAAGGCATTGTGACGCTGCTCAGCGTCCTGACAACCATAAATAGAATCTTTTATAAAGCCAAAGCGCTCGGTATTGGAGCTGTCTTCCCAGTCACCGATGGCAGGTTCACGCAATTGCTTATCTTTGTACAGATCAAAATAAGAGGCGGGAGCATCAAACGGCTGATGCGGGCGAACGTAGGAACTCATCAGAAAGAAGGGACGTGTCCGATCTCTCGTTTCGAGGAAACGGATACTTTCTTCTGTAACCCAATTGGTCGGGTGCAGGTGTTCGTCATAAATCCACGGGTGAGTAATCCATGAATTACATTCTGGTCCGGAAGCAGTAACATCGGCCTGCGGTCCCATGACTTTTTTGAGATCATAGAGGTAATCATCAGTAACTGTCTGATGCTGACTGTGAGGAATCGATGAGCTGCGGTAGTGGCCGAGATAACCGTCGTGAAGTCTAAGGCTCTGGAAACCACAGTGCTTGCGTACTGGGTGGACGTGCATTTTGCCGATGCATCCTGTCTGGTATCCGCCGTCACTCAATTCCTGCGCCAGCATATGGTCATAATTCCAGTCAATTCCATCTTCATAACCAACCCGGCCGTGATTTGACTGACTTTTCCCGGTAAAAAGAGCTGCTCTGGCAGGAATGCAGCTTGGACAGGAAGAATAGGCATGTCCAAAGAAGGCACCTTCTGCGGCAAGTGTATCCAAATATGGTGTTTTTACATCTGGATGGCCGGCAAAAGAAAGGCAGTCACCCCGGAATTGATCACACATTAAAAGTAAGATATTAGGCTGATTCATTTCAAACTCCTTTCAAACGAAAAATCTGTTTTGGATGATACAATCGTTTTTTAAATAATAGGCACAGAGAGAATAAAAAAGCAAGTTCGATTTTTTAAAACTTTATAAAAAAACTGCGTAAAAGCAATATATATAACAATAACAACAACATTGCTATAGAAAAAGTGACGGGAATAGTGTAGAGTAAATTACAGAAAATGAACGAAATGACTAAAAGGAGGAATTAGTTATGAAAATGAAAAAAGTAACAGCTGTTTTACTTGCCGGCGCAATGATCGCTTCCATGATGACAGGATGTGGCAGCAAAGATTCCGGAAATGATAAGAAAGCAGAAGGCAAGACAGAAGACGGAAAAACAGTCTTAAAGTTTGAAGCTTTTGCAGGTGGTAACGGAACAGAAATCTGGGAAAAGATTGCTGAAGCATTCGAAAAAGAAAATCCGGATGTAGATGTAGAATTACATACATCTTCTGAACTTGATAAAGATTTACAGAAAGATTTCCAGAATGGTGATATTCCGGATGTCGTTTACTACAATCTCGGACAGGCAAGCGGTTTTACAGAAAACATGCTGAAAGAAAAAGCAATTGCTGATATTTCAGATGTATTTGACGATGAGCTGAAATCCAAATTAGTAAACGGAATTACAGAAAATGCAGCAGCACAGCCATACGGCGATGGAAAAGTATATCTTGCACCAATCGTTTACACACCAACAGGATTCTGGTACAACAAGACTTTATTCGAAGGTGAAAATAAAAAATACGATCTTCCGGAGACTTGGGATGATTTCTTTGCACTGAATGAGCAGGCAAAGGCAAACGGAGCAGCTTTATTTACGTATCCGATCGCAGGATACTTTGACTGTCCGATGTTCCAGATGTTTGCACAGGCAGGCGGACCTGAGTTTATGAACAAAGCTGTAAACTACGATAAAGATACATGGACATCCAAAGAAGGAAAGATGATCATTGACACAATTGCAAAACTTGCATCCCCAGAGTATACACAGGCTGATACAGTAGCAAATGCTCAGTCGAAAGACGGATTCAAGATCAATCAGCAGAATGTAATCGATGGAAAAGCATTATTCATGCCAAATGGTAACTGGGTAATCGGTGAGATGGCAAACTCTACTCCGAAGGAAGATTTTGAGTGGGGAATGATGGCACCGCCTAAATTCTCAGCAGATCAGGATCGTTATGTTTATACATTCACAGAGCAGATGTGGGTACCGGCTGACGCTGAAAACCTGGATGTAGCAAAAGACTTCATCAAATTTATGTATTCTGATACAGTGGTTGATCTGATGCTTGCAAATGAAACAGAGAATAAAGAGACAGGAGAAAAATCTCCGGCTCCGATCGTTCCACCAGTAGTAGGTGCATCTGATCAGTTACCGGAAGGACCGATCAAAGATACATATACACTTGCATCTTCTGAAGGATACGAAGTTGTTTCTGGAAACTGGGCAACACTTGAAACAGCAATCGATGGATTTGACATGAAGGCTACAGTTTATGGTGCAATCGATGACTTAAATACAGGCGCTATGACAGTAGAAGAGTACCAGAAACAGTTAGTAGACGCATGGGCTAGATTAGCCGAGAACTTATAATTAAGAACCCGGGTAAGCGATAGTTTGTGGAAACGGTGGGCGAGCGGGCTCACCGTTTTTTATGAGGAAAGAAGGAAAGGATGAAATTATGAACAGAAAACGTTCAGAAAAAAGATTTGTATTTGCATGTCTGGCACCGGCAGTTGTTCTGATTGTTCTCTTTCTCGTGATTCCGACACTGAATGTATTTCGGATGTCATTTTATCGTATGGGAGGAATTACGAATAAACAGACATTTATTGGTCTGGAGAACTTTAAGAATCTAATGCAGGATAAAAACTTTCTTCAGGCAATGCAGAATACGATTTTGATTATTGTTATCGTAATGCTGTGCACGATTGTGCTGGCGGTATTATTTGCAGCACTGTTAAGCAGAGGAACATTTAAGGGAAAGAACTTTTTCCGTATTATTTTCTATATCCCGAATATTTTATCAATCGTAGTTATTGCAGGTATTTTCGGTGCGATCTACAATCCGAGTACAGGTCTGTTGAATACATTTCTGAGAGCGATCCATTTAGATGGATTGGCGAGACAGTGGATGGCGGAACCGAATATTGTGATTTATTCTGTTATTTTTGCATTGGTATGGCAGGCTATCGGTTACTATATGGTAATGTATATGGCAAGTATGGCAGCAATCCCACCGGATTATTATGAAGCAGCCTCTCTTGATGGAGCTACAGAAATTCAGATGTTCTTCCAGATCACATTCCCATTAATCTGGAGCAATATCCGTACAACACTAACATTCTACATTATCAGTACGATTAACCTGAGTTTCCTTTTTGTTCAGATTATGTCCAACGGAGGACCGAATGGAAAGACAGAAGTTGCATTAAACTATATGTATAAACAGGCGTACGGTAACGGTGCTTACGGTTATGGTATGGCTATCGGTGTTGTTGTATTCTTGTTCTCATTTATCCTTGCTGGAATTGTGAATAAGATTACAGACCGGGAAGTATATGAATTCTAGGAAAGGAGAGCGGAAATGGAGAAAAAGAATAAAAAACCAGGTCAAATTATATCTCAGATCATTATCTATGCAGCTCTTCTAATACTTGCAATTTCAATTATTGTACCGGTTGCATGGGTTTTCATGGCAAGTTTAAAAATGAACTCGGAATTCCTCGGTGGAGATATCAGTCCGTGGGCGTTGCCGAAGACATTCCGCTATCAGAACTTTGTGACAGCGTTCATCGATGGAAGAATGGGAGAATTCTTCATGAACTCTGTACTTGTAACAGCAATGGCGCTGATCATCCTTCTGGCTCTGGCACTTCCGGCATCGTATGTGTTGTCAAGATTTGAATTTAAGAGCAGAAAATTCTTAAATGCGTTATTTATGGCAGGACTTTTCGTTAATATCAGTTATATTGTTATTCCGATCTTCCTGATGTTAAGTTCTGCAAACAGAGCGCTTGGTGTGGAATTTTTCCTGAATAACAGATTTATTCTGGCAGTTGTATATGCTTCTAGTGCACTTCCGTTTACAGTATATCTTTTGAGCGGATATTTTAAAACACTGCCAAAGGGATTCGAAGAAGCGGCTTACATTGATGGATGCGGTCATTTTAAAACAATGACAAAGATTATGATCCCGATGGCAAAACCAAGTATCATTACAGTTATTTTGTTTAACTTCCTGTCCTTCTGGAATGAGTATATTATCGCATATACATTAATGGACGGAAATGATACACTGGCAATGGGATTGAAAAACCTGATGGCAGTAGAAAAAGCAGCAACAAACTATGGTATTATGTACGCCGGCCTTGTAACAGTTATGCTTCCAACGCTGATTCTTTATATTTTAGTGCAGAAACAGCTGACAGAAGGTATGACGCTTGGCGGATTGAAAGGTTAGGAGGGAAATAGTAATGGATCGTCCAGTAAGAAAAATTATCATGGTGATTGTATTTATTGTTTGCCTTGCACTTATTATTATCGGTCAGAGAAATATTAGCTTCACAGGTCTTGCAATGGAGTTGGTGGGACTGACAGGGCTTTTGACACTTCTATTCATTTATAATCATCAGTATAAATAAGGAAGAAACTTAAAATTATAGAAGAAGACGCTGTCTGAAGAAGCATTTTATAGCTTTTTCGGACAGCGCTTTTTTGATTGCTTTTTCCTGTCATTTCAGCTATGCTTAAAGCAGAGATGTCCGAGACAAAACGGGCGGGACAGGAGGATGATGAGCAGGATGAAAAAAGAGACACTGAAGAAGCTGATCGATGTGGCAGCAGGGCGTATACCGGCTGATCTTGTGCTTAAGAATTGTAAGGTACTGAATGTTTTTTCCGGAGAGATTACTTTGGGAGATATTGCAGTTAGTGACGGAATGATTGCAGGAATCGGAACATATGAGGGGAAAGAAACTGTGGATGCCAAAGGAAGGTATGCCACTCCGGGATTGATTGACAGTCATATTCACATTGAATCTTCGTATGTAAGTCCGGAGGAAATCGGAAGGCTGCTTGTGCCGCATGGCGCTACAACGATTATTGCAGATCCACATGAAATTGTGAATGTATGCGGACTGCGGGGATTGGAGTATATGCTGGAGGCAGCAAAAGGAACGGCGCTTGATATCAAATATGTGCTGCCTTCCTGTGTGCCTGCAACACCATTTGAGCATGCAGGAGCTGTGATCAATGCACCGGAGATGGAAGAGCCGCTTCAGATAGAAGAAATCCTCGGACTTGGGGAGTTTATGAATTTTCCGGGTGTGATACAGGCAGAGGACAGCGTGCTTGATAAGTTAATGGCAGCAAAGAATGCGGGGAAATTCATTGATGGACATGGACCTGGGATTGCAGGAAAAGAGTTAAATGCATATGCTGCTGCAGGAATTCTGGCTGATCATGAATGTTCTACCGTAGAAGAGATGAAAGCGCGGTTAGAGAATGGAATGTATATTCTGATGCGGCAAGGTTCTGCCTGTCACAATCTGCGAACGCTTTTGGCAGGAGTGACGGAACAAAACAGCAGAAGGTGTCTGCTTTGTTCTGATGACCGTCAGCCAAAGACGATTCTGCATGAGGGACATTTGGATAATCATCTGAGAATCTGTATTGAAGAAGGATTAGATGCTATAACAGCAGTCCGTATGGCGACATTAAACGCGGCAGAGTGTTTTGGACTGAAAGACAGAGGAGCATTAGCTCCAGGATATCGAGCAGACATTGTACTGTTTGATGATCTGAAAGAGTTTCATGTGAACCGCGTCTGGATTGAAGGAAGGGCTGTGGCAGAAGAAGGAACATATCTTCCGAAGATCTGTCCGTATGAGATTTCTTCCGTGAAAGGCAGCGTAGTTGTAAAGGATTTTTCAAAAGAGAAGCTGAAAATGCATCTGAAATCCGATTTTGTTCATGTGATAGAAATTCTTCCGGGCGGTGTTGTGACAAAGAAAGAGACAGCGCAGATTAAACTGGATGAAAAGGGAGAGTTTGTGTGGGAAGCAGAAAAAGATATTGTGAAAGTGGCGGTTGTTGAGCGACATCAGGGAACAGGAAATGTGGCTTGCGGTTTTCTAAAGGGCTATGGAATAAAAGAAGGAGCTGTGGCATTGTCTATCGCACACGATTCTCACAATATTATCGTTGTAGGAGTTAGTGACGAAGAGATGACTTTTGCTGTAGAAGAACTGGTGCGTCAGGAGGGTGGAATTGTCCTTGTAAAAAACGGGAAAGTGATTGAACGGATGCCGCTGCCGATTGCAGGGTTGATGAGCGACCAAAGCGGTGAATGGGTAGATGAGAAATTGACAGCAATTCATGAGAAAGCTTATTCAGAACTTGGAATCTGCGGCGATGTAGAGCCGGTAATGACACTTTGTTTCATGTCGTTGGCAGTCATTCCGGAACTAAAACTGACAGATATGGGCTTATTTGATGTGACGTCATTTTCATTTATTCCAGTGGAAGCTTAAGGATTGGGAAGAGAGTGGGGACTGAAAAAGCGAAAAGATCAGGAGGGATTAAGTATGTTTCAGAATATTCATCAGGTACAGGATTTTATACAGGAAAAAGGGATTCGTTTTGTAGATTTTAAGATGATTGATCTTCGGGGACGCTGGAAACATCTGTCAATTCCGGCAGAGCGTTTCCAGGAAGAAATTCTGGAGCACGGAATCGGATTTGATGGTTCAAATTACGGATATGCTATGGTAGAGAATAGCGATATGGTATTTATTCCGGATATTTCCACAGCAGTCGTAGATCCTTTTGTAAAAGTTCCGACACTGACGATGATTGGAGATGTAAAGGTAATTGATCAGCTGATGAACAGGCCATTTGCCCAGTATCCGAGGAATGTGGCAAAAAGAGCTGTAGAATATATGAAAGAAACCGAAATTGCAGATGAGATGATTATTGGGCCGGAATATGAATTTCATGTATTTGACGGAGTAAGCGTCAGCGAAAAGCCGAATGAAATTGCGCTTCGGATTTATGATAAGGAGTCTGTATGGACAGCAAATATGCCGGCAGAAGAAAATAATGGTTTTCATACACCGCCGCATGGAGGATATCATGCAGATCAGCCATCCGATGTTACGTTTAATCTTCGGAATGAAATGTGTATGGAAATGGAAAAATGGGGTGTCCATGTAAAATACCATCATCATGAAGTGGGAGGCTCCGGTCAGTTGGAAATTGAGACGGAACTGGGAGAAATGACAAGTCTTGCAGATGCAACTATGGCTGCCAAATATGTGATCCGCAACACGGCAGCCGCAAATGGCATGACAGCTACTTTTCTTCCAAAACCTGTTTACGGGGAAGCAGGAAATGGAATGCATGTGCATATGCTGCTGAAGAAAGACGGAAAACCAGTTTTTTATGATCCGGATCGCTATGGACAGCTCAGTGAAACGGCGATGTATTTTATTGGAGGTCTGCTGACTCATGTGCGAAGTCTTTGTGCGATTACAAATCCGACAACGAACTCTTACAAGCGACTGATTCCGGGATTTGAGGCACCGGTTACGATAGGATATGCCATGGCCAACAGAAGCGCTGTTGTGAGAATTCCGGCATATGTAAAATCTCCGGATAAGAAGCGGTTTGAATTAAGAAATCCAGATGCGACCTGCAATCCTTATTATGCGTATGCAGCAATTCTTATGGCAGGATTGGACGGTGTGAAAAATAAAATCGATCCGGCAGACCATAATTGGGGGCCATTTGATTTTAATCTCTTTGATCTTTCAGAAGAAGAAAGAGCGGCGCTCGGACATTTGCCGGCAACCCTTGAGGAAGCTTTAGATGCGCTGGAAGCAGATCACGACTACCTGACTGCAGGCGGCGTATTTCCGGAAGAACTGATTCAGAACTGGATTAAAACGATCCGGGCAGATGTAAATGAAATTAGCAGAATCCCGCATCCGGCTGAATTTGCACGTTATTATGATCTGTAAAGATAAGTTTGCCAGACAGAAGACAGAGACTTCTGTCTGGTTTTTCAATTTGAAATAAATTTCTGCTGTCAGAGAAAATGTAAAATGTTTCCGTCAGAGAAAGATTCCGGCAGTCATAGCGGTATGCCGCAGAGAAGATTTCTCTGCAAAATTCAGCAGTGTGATTCCATATGTCCGATATTCCGATGACTTAAGGCATTGAAGGACAGCTGCATCACAGGCAAGTTCCCGGCAGAAACGAATCTCTCTTAGAGCATAGTGAACTGCCGGATTGCACCAGTAAAAGATACTCGCCAAAGCGGTCAGACAAATGATAATCCCATCTTTTTGTTTGGTATGCTGTAATTCATGCAATAGCATGAAACGCAGTTCGTCGATCGTTGAGTCAGCAATCACGGTATCCGGAAGATAGATGCAAGGCCTCCAGACACCTGCTGCGGCAGGAGAAGTAAGCAGATGGGTTCGATACAGAGGCACTTTTTTCGTAAAATGTATTTCCTGAAAGCAGCGAAGGTATAAATGTACTAATTCCGGATCTTCTATCGGTAATGCAGAGTGTTTCAATGCATACAGATGTAAAACGGAGCGGATTGTAATTAGAAGCATTACAAGCACACCGATTCCCCAGAGAGTCGAAAAAAGAATCGGAAGCAGAGAAGGAACAGAGCTTCTGACAGATACTGCGAAATCATTTAATTCATTGAAGGCAGAAACGAATGCCCCGGAATTCTGTACCATTTCACGAGAAGCAAGTCCAGTCTGTGCTGCCTGAGAAAAAGAGCTGTAAGGAATCTTCTTCAAAAGAGCAAACAACTCCCGGGGCAGAAAAGGAAGCGGCAGCAGTGCAAGGAAAAAGAACCATAGACGATACCGGGCACTAGCTGATAAATACGTTTGGAACAAGCGTTTAAAGCCGGCCAGAAGACCGACAAAAAGTCCTATGAAAAGATTGCAGAGAAAAAAATGTGTGCCAAAATGGTCTAAAAAGTACCAAAAAGAATCATTCAAAATTATCCTCTCCTGCTAATGATCTTTGTCCGAAAGAAGTTTGCGAAGCTCCTCCAGTTCTTTTGGGGGGAGTGTTTCCTCTTCTAAATAGGAAGACAGCATAGACGTCATATTTCCTTGAAAATATCGGTCCAAAAAGGAAGTGCGTTTCTGGCGGAGATATTCTGCTTCGCTAATCAAAGGTGTGTAAACAAATACCCGGCTTTCTTTTGAATACGTGAGAGCATTTTTGGCTACAAGACGTTTCAGCATTGTTTGAATGGTCTTGGGATTCCAGTCAGTTGTGTGAGTTAATTTTTCCGTAACTTCGTTTGTATTGATCGGTGCATATTTCCAGATGATTTTCATGACTTCAAATTCTGCCTCGGAAATTTGTGGTATATTTTTCATAAAAAACATCCAAATCTTACAATTGTAATAAAAATATTATAGAAGAGAAAAAGAAAGAAGTCAAATGAAGAAAGAGGGCATAAGGTAATTTGTAACAGAGATACAGAACAAACATTCGGGTTTGCTATGTACTTTTATTTTATATTCTGATATAATAGCGGAAGAGAATAAGGGTGGAAAATGTACCTATTCAACTACATGGACACATACATGCATATCAGACAATGAATAACAATTTAAAAATTGATATTTGTGAGGACAGGAATATGGAAAATGGAAAAGTATTTAATATGAAATTTTCTAAGGTATATCCGTTGCTGATCGCTAAGGCTGAAAGAAAAGGGCGTAAAAAAGAAGAGGTAGATATGATAACGCAGTGGCTTACCGGCTATTCATGTGAACAGTTGGATACATTGCTTACAAGCGACATTACCTACCGTTCTTTTTTGAAGATGCTCCCATGATGAATCCAAGCAGAAAATTGATTAAAGGTTCCATCTGCGGCGTAAAAGTTGAGGAGATTCAGGATACCTTGATGCAGGAGATTCGGTATTTGGATAAGCTGGTGGATGAACTTGCTAAAGGGAAGGCAATGGATAAAATACTTCGAAAATAACCGAAGGAAGATTCGATAGGGAAAAAGAAAGTGGTGAAGTTATGAAACTGTTATTCAAACAAAGATTGTTTTCGTGGTTTGACAACTATGATATTTATGATGAGTCCGGTAATACTGTTTATGTAGTAAAAGGTCAGTTATCCTGGGGACACAAACTTATTATTTATGATGCTCATGGAAATGAAGTAGGAACGGTTGTTGAAAAAGTTCTTACATTTCTTCCTAAATTTGAGATTTATAAAGAGGGCAGTTATATTGGCTGTTTAAGCAAAGAATTTTCATTTTTGACACCACGCTATAATATCGATTACAACGGATGGCATATTGATGGAACAATTATGGAATGGGAATATAATATTCTTGATCAAAGTGGTTATCAGATTGCAAGTATCAGCAAAGAATTGCTGCGCATGACAGATACCTACGTCATTGACGTAAGAGATTCTGAAAATGTATTAGAGGCATTAATGTTTGTGCTGGCAATGGATGCAGAAAAATGTTCCAGGAATTAGAAGGATTAAGGGAATTTGTGAGTTTTCATGGAAAATGTAATGAGAAAGAGTTATTAAATTAAAGGTGAAGAATATAAAAAAGAAAAAAGAAATATCAATAGTACGTTCTTCGGCAGCAGAATATTTAACATTTATTACAGCAACTGGAAAAAGTTATAACATGAATCATTTTAGAGAACTTTGTTTTAAAGATATTGAGTATAGACTAATAAAAAATATAGTAGCTGGTCCGAAATCGTCTATTAATAATAGTAAGTGAAAACGGCGTTTTCTTGATCTGAAGAACTGCCGATCACGCTAGGAAGGAACGGTTTTGAAATTAGCTCAAAAGGAAGGGTAAACTATGGATCATTTTGAATTAGTATCAGAATATGCCCCTACCGGCGACCAGCCGCAAGCTATTGATCAGCTTGTAAAAGGCTTTCAAGAAGGCAACCAATGCCAGACTTTACTAGGGGTTACAGGCTCTGGCAAGACATTTACAATGGCGAATGTCATTCAACAATTAAATAAACCAACACTCATAATCGCACACAATAAAACTCTGGCTGCGCAGCTATATGGAGAATTCAAAGAATTTTTCCCGAATAATGCGGTAGAATACTTTGTTTCCTACTACGACTACTACCAACCGGAGGCTTATGTCCCATCTTCGGATACTTATATTGCGAAGGACTCTTCGATTAATGATGAAATTGATAAACTGAGGCATTCAGCGACAGCAGCGCTGTCAGAGCGGCGGGATGTAATTATTGTGGCGAGTGTCTCATGCATTTACGGACTTGGTTCTCCGATTGATTATCAGGAGATGGTAATTTCCCTTCGACCGGGCATGATCAAAGATCGGGATGAAGTTGTGAAGAAGTTGATCGAGATTCAATACGACCGAAATGACATTGATTTTAAGCGCGGAACGTTTCGGGTTCATGGAGATGTGTTGGAAGTCATTCCGGCAGTGACGGAGGGAGTTGCATATCGAATTGAGTTTTTCGGGGATGAAGTGGATCGAATTACAGAAGTGGATGTGTTGACGGGAGAGATTAAAGCATCACTGAACCATGTGGCAATTTTCCCGGCATCTCATTATGTTGTGTCTCAGGAAAGTATGAATCGTGCGATCAGTGAAATTGAAGAAGAACTGGAGGAGCGGATTCGCTATTTTAAGGGAGAGGATAAGCTCCTGGAGGCGCAAAGAATTTCTGAGAGAACGAATTTCGATATTGAAATGATGCGTGAAACAGGATTTTGTTCTGGAATTGAGAACTATTCCAGACATTTGACTGGGCTTGCACCGGGGCAGCCGCCACATACGCTGATTGATTATTTTCCGGATGATTTTCTTATGATCATTGACGAATCTCATAAAACGATTCCTCAGATTGGAGGTATGTATCATGGTGATCAGTCGAGGAAGACAACGCTTGTAGATTATGGTTTCCGACTTCCGTCTGCAAAAGATAACCGTCCTTTGAATTTTGAGGAGTTTGAGGAAAAAATCGATCAGATTTTATTTGTATCAGCGACACCGGGACAATATGAGGAAGAACATGAACTTCTGCGGGCAGAGCAGGTAATCCGGCCAACAGGACTTCTGGATCCAAAAGTTGATGTGCGTCCGGTGGAAGGACAGATTGATGATTTGATCGGTGAAGTGAATCAGGAGATTACTAAGAAGAATAAAGTGTTGATTACGACATTAACAAAACGAATGGCGGAAGATTTGACAGATTATATGAGAGAACTTGGAATCCGCGTTCGCTATCTGCATTCTGATATTGACACGTTGGAACGAAGTGAGATTATTAGAGATATGCGTCTAGATGTGTTTGACGTGCTTGTGGGAATTAATCTTCTGAGAGAAGGTCTTGATATTCCGGAAATTACGCTTGTTGCAATTCTGGATGCAGATAAAGAGGGCTTCCTGCGTTCAGAAACTTCACTTGTACAGACGATTGGCCGTGCGGCGAGAAATGCGGAAGGCCATGTTGTGATGTACGCAGATCATATGACAGATTCGATGAAGAAGGCAATCAGTGAGACTGAGAGAAGAAGAGCAATTCAGATTGCGTATAATGAAGAACATGGAATTACCCCACAGACGATTAAGAAATCTGTGCGTGATTTGATCAGCATTTCCAAGAAGGTTGCAGCAGAAGAACTGAAAATGGAAAAAGATCCGGAATCTATGAGTGAGAAGGAGCTAGAGAAGCTGATAAAGGATCTTGAAAAGCAGATGAAGAAGGCGGCAGCTGAACTGAATTTTGAGGCGGCGGCTGAATTGAGAGATAAATTAATTGAGTTAAAACAGATGTTGAAAGGATAAGAAATATGCCGAAAGAGAATAGACAGTACATTAAGATTAGAGGTGCTAATGAACATAATTTGAAAAATATTGATCTGGACATTCCGAGAAATGAACTTGTGGTATTGACTGGTCTGTCGGGTTCAGGAAAATCTTCGTTGGCATTTGACACCATTTATGCGGAAGGACAGCGAAGATATATGGAGTCACTGTCTTCTTATGCGCGGCAGTTTCTCGGACAGATGGAGAAACCGGATGTGGAAAGCATTGAGGGATTGTCGCCGGCGATTTCGATCGATCAGAAATCAACAAACAGAAATCCTCGTTCAACAGTGGGAACTGTCACAGAGATTTATGATTATTTTCGACTATTATATGCACGCATTGGAATTCCTCACTGTCCAAAATGCGGAAAAGAGATTAAAAAACAGACGGTAGATCAAATGGTAGATCAGATCATGGAACTTCCGGAACGGACGAAGATACAGGTGCTTGCACCCGTTGTACGTGGCAGAAAAGGAACACATGCGAAGCTGTTTGAGAGGGCGAAAAAGAGCGGATATGTTCGAGTAATGGTTGATGGGAATCTGTATGAGCTGTCAGAAGAGATCAGTCTCGATAAGAATATTAAACATAATATTGAAATTGTGGTAGACCGACTTGTCGTAAAAGAAGGGATTGAAAAACGTCTGACGGATTCTGTGGAAAATGCACTGGAACTGGCGGAGGGACTGTTGGTCATTGATGTTTTGGATGGAGAAAAAATGAATTTCAGCCAAAGTTTTTCATGCCCGGATTGTGGAATCAGTGTAGATGAGATTGAACCTCGCAGTTTTTCTTTTAATAATCCATTTGGTGCTTGTCCGGAATGTTTTGGACTTGGATATAAGATGGAATTCGACATAGATCTGATGATCCCGGATAAATCATTGTCTATTTTGGATGGAGCAATTCAGGTAATGGGCTGGCAGTCCTGTACGGATAAAGGAAGCTTTACAAGGGCGATTTTAGATGCATTGGCAAAAGAATATGAATTTGATCTTGGAACGCCGTTTGAACAGTATCCGAAGGAAGTTCAAAATGTGTTAATTTATGGAACGAATGGAAAAGAAGTCAAAGTCTATTATCGTGGTCAGCGGGGAGAAGGTGTTTATGATGTGGCATTTGAGGGCTTGATCAAAAATGTAGAACGCCGTTATCGGGAAACAGGTTCTGAAACAATGAAAGCAGAATATGAGACATTCATGCGGATCACTCCATGTCATGCTTGTAAAGGACAGCGGTTGAAACCGGCGGCACTGGCTGTTACAGTTGGCGGAAAAAATATTTATGAAGTAACCTCACTTTCAATTGAGAAATTACAGGAATTTCTGGAAACACTGGAATTGACTGAAACACAGAACCTAATCGGAGGACAAATTTTAAAAGAAATCAAAGCGAGAATTAGTTTCTTAATGGATGTTGGTCTAGATTATCTTACGTTAACAAGAGCAACAGGCAGTCTTTCAGGAGGGGAGGCACAGAGAATCCGGCTGGCAACACAGATTGGCTCGGGGCTTGTAGGAGTTGCATATATTCTTGATGAGCCAAGTATTGGGCTTCATCAGAGAGATAATGATAAATTATTAAAGACATTGAAACATTTACGGGATCTTGGCAATACTCTTATTGTAGTAGAACATGATGAGGATACGATGCGGGAGGCGGATTATCTTGTAGACATCGGACCAGGAGCAGGTGAGCATGGAGGAAAGGTAGTTGCTGCAGGAACAGCAGAAGAAGTGATGGCGAATCCAGATTCAATTACAGGGGCATATCTTAGTGGAAGAATTAAGATCCCGGTTCCCGCAGAACGCAAAGCACCAACCGGATTTTTGAAAGTAACAGGAGCAGCAGAAAACAACCTGAAAGGAATCAGTGTGGAATTTCCACTTGGAGTGATGACTTGTGTGACTGGAGTTTCCGGTTCCGGAAAGAGTTCACTTGTAAATGAAATTCTGTATAAACGTCTTGCAAGAGAATTGAATCATGCGAGAACGATTCCGGGAAAACATAAAGATATGAAGGGACTGGATCAGGTAGATAAGGTGATTGCGATTGATCAGTCTCCGATCGGTCGTACACCGAGATCAAATCCGGCAACGTATACAGGAGTGTTTGATCTGATCCGAGATTTATTTGCAGCGACACCGGATGCAAAGGCAAGAGGTTATAAAAAAGGAAGATTTAGTTTCAATGTGAAAGGCGGCCGTTGCGAAGCGTGCAGTGGTGACGGAATTCTTAAAATAGAGATGCATTTCCTTCCGGATGTTTATGTACCGTGTGAAGTATGTGGTGGAAAACGTTATAATCGTGAGACGTTGGAAGTAAAGTATAAAGGAAAAAGCATTTATGATGTACTGAATATGACGGTGGAGGAAGCTATGACATTCTTTGAACCGGTGCCTAGTATTCGAAGAAAGATTGAGACATTGTATGACGTGGGACTTGGTTATATACGTCTTGGACAGCCATCTACCACATTATCCGGAGGAGAAGCACAACGAATTAAGCTTGCAACAGAGCTTAGCCGGCGCAGCACCGGAAAGACCGTTTATATTTTAGATGAACCTACGACAGGATTACATTTTGCAGATGTACACAAGCTGACAGAGATTCTTCAAAGATTGTCGGGAGACGGGAATACGGTAATTGTAATTGAACATAATCTGGATGTAATTAAGACGGCAGATTATATTATTGATATGGGGCCGGAAGGCGGAGATAAAGGCGGCACTGTGATTGCAAAGGGAACACCGGAGGAAGTGGCAGAAAATCCGGCGTCACATACGGGAAGATATATCAAAGCAATTCTAAAAAAATCATAAATACCGGCAAATGCAGGAAAAAGACTTTGCATTTATAACAAAGTCGATTATAATGAAATATGCGTAATTACTTGGAATTCGCGGGAAGAAAGATATTTGCGAAAGGGGAAATGATATGTCAGTAGATATCGGAATCGATTTGGGGACTGCGAGTATTCTTGTATACGTGAGAGGAAAAGGTGTAGTGCTGAAGGAACCTTCAGTAGTTGCATTTGACAGAGATACAAATGAGATCAAGGCCATTGGTGAGGAAGCACGGATGATGCTTGGACGAACACCGGGCAATATTATTGCGGTAAGACCGCTCCGCAAGGGAGTGATCTCAGATTATACAGTAACAGAGAAGATGATTAAGTACTTTGTGCAGAAGTCGCTTGGCAAACGAACGTTAAAGAAACCGCGCATCAGCGTATGTGTACCAAGTGGAGTAACAGAAGTGGAGAAGAAGGCTGTAGAGGAGGCAACCTATGCAGCAGGGGCGAGAGAAGTCTATTTGATTGAGGAACCGGTGGCAGCTGCTATTGGCGCCGGGATTGATATTTCGAAACCGTGCGGCAATATGATTGTGGATGTCGGAGGTGGAACATCAGATATTGCCGTCATTTCACTCGGGGGAACTGTTGTGAATCGTTCACTTAAGATTGCAGGCGATGATTTTGATGATGCCATTGTACGTTATATGAAGAAACAGCATAATTTACTGATTGGTGAACGGACAGCAGAGGAAATGAAAATCAAGATTGGAACAGTCTATCCATTTGATGAAGAAAGTGTGATGGAAGTCCGCGGAAGAAATCTAATCACAGGGCTTCCAAAGACGGTAGAAGTTGCTGCTTCTGAGACGGAAGAAGCGCTTCGTGAAGCTGCGCTTCAGATTGTGGAAGCTGTAACCGGAGTGCTGGAACGAACACCGCCGGAATTGTCGGCAGATATTCTTGATCGTGGAATTGTGCTGACCGGAGGCGGAGCGATGCTTCGCGGGTTAGAAGGACTGATTGAAGAAAAGACAGGAATCCATACAATGACTGCAGAAGAACCAATGCAGGCGGTTGCAGTTGGAACTGGTCAATTTGTGGAATTCATGGGAGGACGAAAAGGCATTTAAGTGAAAGAGGGTGGATACCCTCTTTTATGCTGTACGAAAGGATATGAAACATGGAAAATCTAAGTGGCTATGTAGAGCATATTGTGTTTCGGAATGAAGATAATGGATATACCGTATTTCAGCTTGTAAGCGATGAAGGGGAACTTACCTGTGTTGGAACATTTCCTTATATAAATGAAGGAGAAATGCTGGATGTATCTGGTGAATATACAACGCATGCAGTGTATGGAACACAGCTGAAAGTACTGTCCCATAAGATAAAAGAACCAGAGGATCTGCTTTCTATTGAGAGATATCTTGGATCAGGAGCGATCAAGGGACTGGGAGCTGCATTAGCATCCAGAATCGTACGGAAGTTTAAAGAAGATACATTTCGGATTATCGAAGAGGAACCGGAACGGTTAGCAGAAGTGAAAGGAATCAGTGAACGAAAGGCGAGAGAAATTGCAGAGCAGGTAGAGAGTAAAAAAGATATGCGAAAAGCGATGATCTACTTACAGAAATATGGTATTTCCACTGCTCTGGCGGCAAAGATTTATCAGCAGTATGGACTCAATGTATATAGAGTGCTGGAAGAAAACCCATATCGGCTGGCAGATGATATCCAGGGAGTAGGATTTCGCACAGCAGATGAAATCGCGTCCAGAATTGGGATTCATACGGATTCAGATTACCGTATCCGCAGCGGAATTTTTTATACACTTTTGCAGAGTGTTTCGGAAGGACATGTATATTTGCCGGAAGAAGTGCTTCTTAGAAGGGCCAGCGATTTATTAGAAGTTGGAATTCAGGATATTGAGAAATACTTGATGGATCTTTCTATGGAGCGAAAGATTGTTTTAAAACGTGTAGAAAATGGAGAAGATTCTTATGGAAATCCGATAGAAGAAGTGCGGGTGTATGGAGCTAACTATTATTATATGGAGCTGAATACGGCAAAAATGCTGCATGACTTGAATGTGAATGCGGATATTATGGATCTTGTTATTGAAAATCGACTTCGCAAGGTAGAAGAAAATGCAGATTTAAAACTAGAAGAAACCCAGAGAGAGGCAGTAATAGAAGCTGTGAAACACGGCGTTTTTATTCTGACAGGCGGGCCGGGTACAGGAAAGACGACAACGATTAATGCGATGATACGTTATTTTGACAGTGAAGGACTGGAAATTTCACTGGCTGCCCCAACTGGAAGAGCAGCCAAACGAATGACAGAAACAACAGGATACGAGGCGCAGACGATTCACAGGTTGTTGGAAATTAGCGGAAATCCGGAGGAAGATGGAGGACATAGTGGATTTTCCAGAAATGAAGAAAATCCGTTGGAGGCAGATGTGATTATCATTGATGAAATGTCTATGGTAGATCTGCCGCTCATGCATGCGCTGCTGAAAGCAATTGTTGTAGGAACAAGAGTGATTTTGGTGGGAGACAGGAATCAGCTTCCGTCTGTCGGTCCGGGAAGTGTGCTGAAAGATCTGATCCATTCAGAACAATTTCCTGTCGTGGAATTAAAAAAAATCTTCCGACAGGCTAGTGAGAGTGACATTGTTATGAATGCTCACAAAATCAATTTTGGAATTCCGTTGACACTGGATAATAAGAGCAGAGATTTCTTTTTTCTGAGAAGACAAGATGCGAATACGATTATTGCGGTAACAATTGCATTGATTCAGAAAAAACTCCCGAAATATGTTCAGGCGGATCCGTATGATATTCAGGTTATGACACCAATGAAGAAAGGGCTTCTCGGAGTTGAGCGGCTGAATAAAATTTTACAGCAGTATTTAAATCCGCCGGATAAATCAAAGGAAGAAAAAGAATTTGGCGATAAATTGTTTCGTGTTGGCGATAAAGTCATGCAGATTAAGAATAATTACCAGTTAGAGTGGGAAGTAGCAACAAAGTTTGGACTTGTCATCGATAAAGGAATGGGTGTGTTTAATGGAGATATGGGAGTGATTACTACAATTAATCATTACACAGAGACACTCACGGTAGAATATGATGAAAAACGGAAGGTAGAGTATTCTTTTAAAAATCTGGAAGAACTGGAACTGGCATATGCGATTACGATACATAAAGCGCAAGGAAGCGAGTATCCGGCGGTTGTGATTCCGCTTTTACCGGGACCGCGTCAGTTGTATCATCGAAATCTGCTGTATACGGCAGTTACCCGGGCAAGAAAGTGCGTCACACTTGTGGGAAGTGAAGAGGCACTTCAGAACATGATTCAGAATACAAGCGAGCAGCAGAGATATACCTCTCTTGATCGTTGTATTCAGGAAATGAACGGCGTCTTAGAAGTATAATTGAAATTACAATATCATTTAACAGAATTGTTGTATCCACATCGTTGTCCGTTTTGTAATGAAACAGAACCAAATGAGCTTTGCAATCGCTGCAGAGAAAAGCTGGAGTGGGTTCAGGAACCTCACTGCTGCAAATGCGGAAAACCGATACCGGATGAGCAGCAGGAATACTGTTTTGACTGTAAAAACCGAAAAAAGAGTTTTGAAAAAGGGCGTAGTCTCTGGATTCATAAACCTCCGGTCAGTGATGCACTATACCGCTTTAAATATAAAAATCAAAGATGTTATGGTTTGTTTTTTGCAAAAAGTCTCTGGGAAATGTATGAAGAGGAGATTCGAAGATGGAAACCGGATGTAATCATACCGGTTCCGGTTCACTGGAAAAGATATCGAAAGAGGGGATATAATCAAGCGGCAGTGATTGCAAAACAGTTATCCCGTATTTCGCAGATTACACTGGATGAACATGTTGTTGTACGAGTAGAAGATACGAAGCCGTCAAAGGAACTTGATCCGGCAGAACGTGCAGAAAATCTTCGGAAAGCATTTGTGATTGATGAGCAGATTAAAAAATATAGAAGAGTACTGCTTCTGGATGATATTTATACAACTGGCACGACAATCGATACGATTGCTAGAAAAATGCACAAAAAAGGCGTAGAAAGAGTATATTTTTTAACTATAAGTATTGGACAAGGTTTCTAACTATATGATATACTACAATGAGGAAAGAACGAACATTGAGGTGAAACTATGCTGAATGAAGAACGAGTAAAGCTGATGACGCGGATGGCCGCTTATGAGCAGAAACAAGGTCAGGAAGATTTCAAAATCAGTGCCTATTTTAGAAAAGATTATGCAGGATGGAACGTGATCTGGACATTCATCTGGGTGACGATCGGTTATATCATTTTGCTTGCACTGTTAGGAGTAGTGTTTGCAGAGAAAATCATGGAGTATCTGAGTCTGCAGGGAATGATTGTGATGGCAGGCGGTATCATTATAGGATATTTGCTTCTTGTCATTTGCTATGGAATTATCAGCAGTCAGCTCTATAAGAGGCGCCATGATCAGGCGAGAGAGCGGGTAAAGCGCTATAATCGGGATTTGAATCTTTTAAATAAGATGTATAAAAAGGAGAAAAGGTAGATGAGTAATTTATTAGTTTGGAAAGAGAAGCTTCAGCGTTTGTACGCGAAATATTCCTTTTACATTGATAAGGCCATTCAATTTGCACTTGCGTTTCTGACATTTTGGTTTGTCAGTACGAAGCTTGGCTATATGAAGCCGATTGCACAGCCAGTCATTATGGTGGTGTTGGCAGTTGTATGTGCATTTTTGCCAACGGTATTTACCGTACTTGTAGCAGCCGGTTTAACGATTGCCCATCTGTTTTCGCTTTCAATTGGGATTGCAGCCACAGCTTTGGCAGTATTTGTCCTCATGTTTATTTTTTATTTTCGATTTGCACCAAAAACAGGCGTGATTATTTTGCTTGTTCCAATTGCATTTGCATTCAAAATCCCATATGTAATTCCGATTGCATGGGGCTTGATCGGTACACCGACAGCGGTACTTCCGATTGTACTTGGTGTGATAACGTATTACATGATTACTTATGTGAATGAATCAGCTACAGTTCTGAAAGGTCTGGAAGGAGGAATGGTGCAGCAGATAACGGTATTTCTGCAGAAAGCATTCTCAAATAAAGAAATGTGGATTATGATTGCAGCATTCGGAATCTGTCTGCTTGTTGTTTATGCAATCAGAAGACTGGCGGTAGATCATGCCTGGGAAATAGCTATTGTTTCCGGAATTGTTGTTAATATGATCGTGATTGTCGGAGGCGAAATCATTTTAAACATTAATACGTCCTATGTAGAACTGATTGTTGGCTGCCTTGTGGCAGGAGTGATTGGCTTTCTGATAGAATTTTTTGTATTTGCGGTCGATTATACGAGAACAGAGCGGCTCCAGTTTGAAGATGACGAATTCTATTACTATGTGAAGGCAGTTCCAAAGATTCAGATTGCACCGCCGGAGAAAACGGTAAAGACAATTAATGAACGACAGGAAACGTCATCTTTGGGAGACGCTGAAAGCAAAGATACAGCAAAGGTATCTCGCGTTCGGAAAAAAGAATCTTCAGGAAAGAAGCAAGAAGGAACTGCAGCAGCTGCACAAAAGAAGGGTGGAACTGAGAAGAAACAAGTTTCACAGGAAACTCTGACTGTAAGTCAGGCGGAAGAAATGCTTCTTGCAAAGAGTCTTCAGGAAGAATTAGATATTGAGAATATTGTAAATGAATCATTAAAAGAAACAAAATAAAACAAATCAAAATAAAATAATAGGGGAGGTGACAACAATGCAGCAATGGCTGGCCAACGGAATTTCATTTCCGAATATTAGAATTACAGATATTCTTGAGATTATTATTATTGCGGTAATCGTTTATGAGATTATGGTATGGATTAAAAGCACGAAAACGTGGATGCTTTTGAAAGGACTTATGGCACTCGGATTGTTTATTCTGATTGCGTATCTCCTTAATCTTCATACAATTTTATGGCTGGCAGAAAAATCTATTGCTATTATGGCAACAGCAATTATCGTAGTGCTACAGCCGGAATTGAGGCGTGCATTGGAAAAGCTGGGAGAGAAGAAATTTATTTCTTCGGTTGTGCCATTTAATCAGACAAAAGAAAATGAACGTTTCAGCGATCAGACGATTAATGCACTTGTGACGGCAGCATTTGCTATGGGGCGGGTAAAGACAGGAGCGCTGATTGTTGTCGAACAGGAAATTAAACTTTCAGAATATGAACATACCGGAATTATGATCGACGGTGTTGTATCCAGTCAACTTTTAATAAATATTTTTGAACACAATACACCGCTTCATGACGGAGCAGTAATTATTCGGGGAGATAGAGTAGTGTCGGCAACTTGTTACTTGCCGCTGACAGATAATCTTCGGTTAAGCAAAGATCTTGGAACAAGGCATCGCGCAGCAGTTGGAATGAGTGAAGTCAGCGATTCCATGATTATTGCAGTTTCTGAAGAAACCGGATTTGTTTCGATAGCAATGGGCGGAAAGCTTGATAGAAATGTATCAAAAGAGTATTTGACAGAGCGGTTAATCGCACTTCAGAATAAAACGACAGACAAGAAAAGTTTTGCGTTGTGGAAAGGAAGGCGGAAAGATGAAAAAAAGGCTGACAAATAATCTGGCATTGAAACTGGCTGCCATCGTTTTTGCATTTCTTTTGTGGCTAATTGTTGTGAATGAGATAGACCCAGTAGAACGACGTACGTACTCCAATGTTGTTGTAACGATGTTGCACGACGAGTTGATTCTGAATAAAGGAAATACTTACCGGATCGTCAATGGAAATACAGCGACTGTTACCGTAACAGCTAAGAGAAGTATTTTAGAGAAAATTACTCCGGAAGCTATCCGGGCTACAGCAGATATTAAAGACATTCAATTGTCCTCTTTCGTGCCGATTGAAGTGGCGATTGGAGGATTTGAAGGTGAATACCGGTCAGCGACTGCATTGCCAAACAATGTGGAAATTAAGATTGAGAGCAGCAAATCTACCAAATTCCCAATCAATGTAGAAACAATCGGAACACTGCAGGATGGATACGTTTTGGGAAATCTTGTGGCACAACCGGAGACTGTTCAGATCAGCGGACCGAAATCGTTGATTGGAAGAATCGAGAAAGTTGTAGCAAGAGTTGATATTAACGGTATTTCATCAGACAGCACATTAGAAGCAGAGCTTGTGCTCTATGATGGTGGAGGGAATGTAATTGATCAGACATCACTTGAGACAAATATCGGTGGAGATAAGAAAGTTCGTGTAAAAGTAGAGTTGCTATCAACAAAGATTGTAGAAGTGAAAGCAGACGTTACAGGAATAAGTCCTGAAATTGGATATAAGATTGGGGACGTGACTTGTGAACCGCAGCGAATCAGTATTGCAGGACTGGAAGAAGATATCGCAGATATTAACGAAATTACGATTTCTTCGGATATGTTGTTAGCGGATAATATTAATGAAAAGACAGAAGAAACAATTGATATCTCCAGTGCTCTTCCGGAAAATATTCGGCTTGCTAATGAAAATGAAAAAAATGTTGTGGTGACGATTCGTGTGGAAAAAGCAGGTGTGAAGACTTTTGAAGTACCGATTAACAGTATTACAAAAAACAATGTAAAAGCAGGTTATAAAATTGATTTTGGAAATATACAGGAAATCATGCTCCATTTTACCGGAGACGATGCAGCGTTAGAAGCACTGACACTCGAACAGGTAGAGAAGAGAGTTTCTATTGATCTGAAAGATTGTACGGAGGAAAAAAGTTATACAGTTCCTGTTACAGTGAATTTGCCGACAGGAGTTTCCATGGCTGAAGAGGCATACGTGACATTGAAAATGCAGAAGCAGGAAGAAGAGCAAAAGAAGGCAGAATAGGGAGAGGAGAAGCAGCATGGTAAGCCAAAAAGTAGTAATTAAAAATCCAACAGGCCTTCATTTGCGGCCGGCAGGAATATTTTGCAATACTGCGGTAAGATTTCAGAGTTCGATCACATACCGCGTCAGAAATACCACTGCCAATGCAAAAAGCGTTTTAAGCGTGCTTGGTTCCTGTGTCAAGGCAGGGGACGAAATTGAAATTATATGCAGCGGTCCAGACGAAGCAGAAGCGTTGGAGGCAATGGTGCTGGCTGTAAAAAATGGCTTAGGTGAATAAGATTCAATGAGAGTTGTATGAGGAGATGCGAGAAAGCATCTCCTTATTTGATTACAGGAATGACCAGGGATTTGTGTTTCGGGGGAGTGTTTTTTTGCGTTTGAAGGTTTTTCGGGTCTCAGATGTTATCATTGAAAAAAATATTATTTGGTGTTATAGTAATATGAGGCTAATTGGCGAAAGCGATAGCTGATTGAGAACAAAAGAAAACAATAGAAATACAAATTTAAAAGGAGAAATCAGATGAACAAAGCGACACTGGTAATTATGGCCGCTGGAATCGGCAGCAGATTTGGCGGCGGAATCAAACAGTTAGAGCCGGTAGGACCAAATGGAGAAATCATTATGGATTACTCTATTTATGATGCGATGGAAGCAGGATTTGATAAAGTTGTTTTTGTGATCCGGAAAGATCTGGAGAAAGATTTCAGGGAAATCATAGGAAATCGTATTGAAAAACGGGTTGAAGTAGCATATGCGTTTCAGGAACTGATGGACATTCCGGAGAAATATCAGGAAAAATTTGCCGGAAGAACAAAACCGTGGGGAACCGGACAGGCAATCCTTTGCTGTAAAGATGTGGTAGATACCCCGTTTCTCGTGATTAATGCCGATGATTATTATGGAAAAGAAGCATATCAGGAAGCTTTTCAATATCTGACAGATGAGAAAAACTGCGAAGAAGGAAAAATGTCAGCATCTATGGTTGGATTTGTTTTAAAAAACACTCTGAGTGAAAATGGTGGAGTGACGAGAGGCGTGTGTCAGATCGGAAAGGATGACATGCTTTCTAATATAGTAGAAACACATAATATTATCAAAACGCCAGAGGGAGCGATGGTAATCGGAGAGAACGGAATACAGAGAAAGATTGATGTAAATTCCTCTGTATCTATGAATATGTGGGGATTGTATCCGGACTTTTTTGAGATTCTTGAAAATGGATTTGAGGTATTTCTTGAGGAGACGCCTTCTGATCAACTAAAGAGAGAGTATTTGCTTCCGACAATTATCGGTGACTTACTTCAGGAAGAAAAAATCAGCGTAAAAGTGTTAAAGTCACATGATAAATGGTTTGGCGTGACATATAAAGAAGATAAAGAAGCGGTAGTGAATTCGATTAAAGAGTTAATCGCATCCGGTATTTATCCGGAAACACTTTAGGATAAGGACAGATACGATGTTAGAGAGAATATGGAAATTGATCAGAAGAATTTTTGGACCGTTTTTTACGCTGATTATGTTAATAGGGTTGTTTTTGGGCGTAGTTTCTTACTATCTGGCGCAGTGGGTTATTGATACATGGGGACTTTTGACAATGGATGAAATTGTGTTTCATCTAAAGGTGCCGTTAGAAGGAACAAATGAAGATATGGTTTGGGAAGCAGTCAATCTTTGTGTACCAGTGGCAATTGTGGCAGTCCTGACACTTCTGATTGTCTGGATTGCTGTGCGAAAAAGAAAGATAACAAAATATCTTGTATGGATCGGAGTAATGTCGTTTGCAGTCTTTCTTGTAAAGCATTCGGTTGACTATATTTGGGAAGAATTGAGTGTAGATGAATATTTAAAAAGTCAGAAAACTCAGTCAACCTTTATACAGGATAACTATGTAGATCCGAGAAGTGTGCAGATTACGTTCCCGGAACAGAAGAGGAATCTCATATATATTTTCCTTGAATCGATGGAAACAACGTATGCATCGAAAGAGGTTGGGGGCGGAGCCAATGCAAATTATATACCGGAGCTTACAGAAATTGCTCAAAACAATATAAGTTTTTCTAATACAGAGCAATTAGGAGGAGGGTATGTTGCACCAGGAGCATCGTGGACAATGGGCGCAATGTTTGCACAGACATCTGGCTTACCGCTGGCTATTCCGATTGATGGGAATGCAATGGATACACAGCAAGAATTTTTGCCGGAAATAAAAAGCCTTGGTGATATTTTAGATGAACAAGGATATCAACAGGTTTTAATGATTGGTTCTGAAGCGGAATTTGGAGGCAGAAAAAATTATTTTACACAACATGGCAATTATGAGATTTGGGATTACAATACGGCAATTGAAACAGGAAAAATTCCACCGGAGTATAGAGTTTTTTGGGGATATGAAGATGAAAAATTATTTGAATATTCTAAGGAAAAACTAACAGAATTATCAATGAGCGGACAGCCATTTAATTTTACAATGTTGACAGTAGATACGCATTTCGAAGATGGATATGTCTGTCCGCAATGTATAGCGCAATATGGTTCTCAATATGCAAATGTTATTTCATGTGCAAGTCATCAAGTGGCCGAATTTGTTAGCTGGATTCAACAACAACCATTTTATGCGAATACAACAATTATAATAACTGGGGATCATCTTACAATGCAGTCGGCTGGATCAAATTTCTTTTATGAGATTGATCCGAAATATGATAGAAGGATTTATAATGCTATTATTAATCCGGCAGTGTTGCCAGTTAATTCTGTAAATAGGGAGTTTAATACAATGGATATGTTTCCAACAACACTTGCAAGTCTAGGGGTTAATATTGAAGGAAATTATCTTGGACTTGGTGTGAATCTATTTTCAGATCAACCAACCATTTCTGAACAATATGGGCGTGATATGGTAAACAAAGAGTTACAAAGAGGCTCGTCTTTCTTTGATAATTTTACAAAAGGAATTGTAGTGACAGACGAAAATAGTACTGAAAAGTAATAAGACTGAGGTGGAAATGTGAAAATATTAGTGGCAGGACAGCATTTTTATCCTGAAAATTTTAGAATCAATGATCTTTGCTTTGAACTAGTTAAACGTGGGCATGAAGTAACGGTATTAACGGGACTTCCAAACTATCCTGAAGGAAAAGTTCTGAAAGAATATAAATGGTTTCGGAATAGGAAACAGACTATTAATGGAGTAAAAATAGTACGATGCTCTTTGCTCGGAAGAGGGAAAAGTACGCTGCGGATGGCGTTAAATTATGTTTGGTTTTTTGTCTTTGGATCATTAAAAGCACTTTTTGTAAAAGGAGAATATGATCTTGTATATGTATACCAAACGTCTCCAATTACAATGGCATGGCCGGCAATTGTACTAAAGAAAATGAAAAAAATCCCATTAATTATTCATTGTCTTGATCAATGGCCGATCAGCGTTACAACTGGCCCTATCTCAAAAGAGAGTAAAATTTATAAAATATTATCAAAAATCAGTATTTGGACTTATCGTCAGGCGGATTTGATTACCATTAGCTCAAAATCTTTTAAGAAATATTTTGAAGATGAGCTAAGAATTTCTTCTGAGCAAAAAGGTCTAATCTATTATCCATCTTATGCAGAAAATACGTATCAAAATATGAAATTTGTTGATAATAAAATGTTTGATATTGTATTTGCAGGTAATGTAGGACCGGCACAAAGCTGTGAGACGATTGTGGAATGTGCAGAGTTACTGAAAGAAAAACAAGATATACATTTCCATATTGTTGGCGACGGATTGAGCAGAGAAGCATGTGAAAAGAGTGCTAATGAAAAGGGACTGAAGAATATTACGTTTCATGGAATGCATAAATTAGAGGAAATGCCAAAGTATTATTCACTTGCAGATGCATTTATTATAACAATGGTAGATAATGAAGTTGTTAATAGTACACTTCCGGCAAAAATTCAGTCGTACATGCTGGCTGGCAAACCTATTTTCGGAGCAATCAGTGGAGAAGTAAAGGAAGTTGTAGAAGAAGCAGATTGTGGAAAATGTACAAATTCAGGAAATGCTAAAGAATTGGCTTGTCTAATTGAAGCCAACTATCGGAAAGTTGATTTGCTAAAGCAATGGGGAGATAATGGATTAGAATATTATCAGAAGCATTTTGAAAAAGAAAAATGTATTTCAAATTTGGAAGAAATTTTTAGAAATGTTATTTGGAAGAAAAAGAATTAGTATGCAAAAACAAGACAATTTAAAAAAGAATTACATATGGAATACAATAGGAACTACATTTTTATCATTTAATTCGTTATTTTTTATGATTATTGTTACTAGAATTAATGGTATTCAAGATGGAGGGATTTTTAGTTTTTCTTATGCATCAGCGTGTATCGTTAATGCAATAGCGCTTTTTTGTGGACGGACATACCAGGTAACGGATGACAATAAAGAGATTTCAGAGTCATCATATGTATCTACGCGTATAATAACTTCACTTATAGCGGCAGCCATAGCCTTCCTTTTTGTACTGATTAACCAATATGCTTTGAAAAAGGCGACGGTATTTTTGGTGTTGTGTTTAATCAAATGTGCAGAAGCCTTGAGTGATGTGTTTTATGGAATTCTTCAAAAAAGAGAATTATTGTATCAAGCCGGAAAATCAATGACATACAAATCTATTGCAGGGTTGCTAGGATTTGGGATTATAGACTTGATTAGTCATAATCTTATATTAAGTTGTATATATTTACTGGTTTTAAATATTGCATTTCTCTTCTTTTATGAAGGAGATTTGGCAGGAAAATGTACAAAAATTAAGTATCGAATTAAGATAGAAGAATGTTTTTTACTTATAAAAAAATCTTGTTATACTTTTTTGTTTACGCTAATTATTATGATTATTATCAATATTCCACGCTATATTATAGATTGGAAGTTGGATAGTGAGTCTCAGGCTATTTATGGAATATTAAGTATGCCGGCAACATTTATTATGTTGTTTGGACAATTTATTCTTCAGCCTTCTTTGACAAAATTGGCAGAATGTTATGGATTAAAAGAAAAAAAAGAGTTCCATAAAATAGTTGCGCTGCTTATGATGACGATTTTTGCTTCTTTAATTGTGATTCTTCCGGTTGCATATTTACTTGGAGTACCTATCTTGGGAATCATCTATAATATAGAATTATCAGCATACCGCTGGTTACTTCTGGGGGTAATTATAGGTGCAGCGTTCTATGCATCTTCCAATGTGTTATTAAATGCACTTATTACACTAAGGTGTACGAAAGTTCAGTTAATTTTACAAGTGGGTATGCTTGCACTTAGTATCGGCGTATCAATTTTATTTATTGGCAGCATGGGATTAACTGGAAGTATATTGAGTTATATGACAATACTCATTCTTCAGTTTATCAGTTATTTAGCATTATATGTAATTGTGTCGGCAAGAATTTTCAAGGGAGAGATATATGAAAAAACTAGTACAAATAAATAGTGTATGTCGAGGCAGCACAGGAAAAATTATGCTTGCAATACAACAGATGGCTGATACAGAAGGGTATGAAACAATCTCATATTATGGTCGGGGAACATGTGCAAATGATGTAAAAACTTATAAGTTTGGAACAGAAAGTTCTTTTGTGGCAGATGTATTATTTACATTTTTGTTCGGGAAGCAAGGTGCAGTAGCATGCTTTCAAACAAAAAAATTGTTAGAAGAGTTAGAAAAAGAAAAACCAGATATTATACATTTGCACAATATACACGGCTATTACTTAAATTATCCAATGCTTTTTGAATGGCTAAAAAAAGAATATCACGGTAAAATTATTTGGACACTGCATGACTGTTGGGCATTTACTGGTCACTGTCCACACTTTACATATGCAGCATGCGAAAAGTGGAAAACACAATGTAGAAAATGTCCTCAATACCATGGATATCCTTTCAGTTGGTTTTTTGATACATCAAAATCAGAATTTGATTCAAAAAAACAGTGTTTTTCAGAAGGAAATTTAGACTTGACTATTTTAGTTCCTTCGGATTGGCTTGGAAATTTAGTGGAGAAATCATTTTTGAAAAAATATCCGCGATATGTTATTAATAACTGGGTAGATTTTGAGGTGTTTAGAAACAAAGAGAATACAGGAATACGAAAAAAATACGGAATTGCTGAGAATAAAAAGATTTTATTGGGGGTTTCCAGTATTTGGGAAAAAAGGAAAGGATGGGATATGTTTCTTGAACTTTCCAGAAGTATTTCGGAAGAATATATTATAGTATTAGTAGGAGTAAATAAACGTCAGAAAAAAAATCTTCCGTCAAATATTATTGGCATTTTAAGAACAGAAAATCAGGATGAACTGGCAGCGATTTATTCGGAGGCATATGTTTTTTTGAATCCATCTGTAGAAGAGACATTTTCGCTAGTTACATTAGAAGCTTTGGCTTGTAATGTACCTGTAATAGTATTGGACAGTAGTGCTGTTCATGAAATGGTTAATGAAAAAAATGGAATAGTATTGCATGAAAGTACAGCAGTCGAGTTTAAAGATGCTATTGATGGTATAAAAAGAATTAACAGAGAAAGCGAAAATATTAGAAAAACAGTATTGAGATATAATAAAGAAGAGCAGATAAGAAAAATACTGGATATATATGAAAAAGGAGAGTGAAAAATATGTTTGAAGGAGCAACATTATTAATTACTGGTGGAACAGGATCATTTGGAAATGCGGTTTTAGACAGATTTTTAGAGACAGATATTAAGGAAATTCGGATATTTTCCAGAGATGAGTTAAAGCAGGATGATATGAGACACTATTATCAGAGAAATTTTCCGGAAGTGAGCGATAAGATTAAATTCTATATTGGAGATGTAAGAGATCTGCAGAGTGTAAAGAATGCTATGCATGGGGTTGATTATATTTTCCATGCTGCAGCGCTGAAACAAGTTCCGTCTTGTGAATTTTTCCCGGTTGAGGCAGTGAAAACAAACGTACTGGGAACAGAAAATGTATTGACAGCAGCAATTGAGGCAGGGGTAAAAAAAGTTATCTGCCTTTCAACAGATAAAGCAGCTTACCCAGTAAATGCTATGGGAACAAGCAAGGCAATGATGGAAAAAGTGATTGTTGCAAAATCACGGACGGTTGCTCCGGAAAAGACGGAGATCTGCTGTACAAGATATGGAAATGTTATGTGTTCAAGAGGTTCTGTAATTCCATTATTTATCAATCAGATTAAGGAAGGGAAGGATCTTACCGTTACAGAACCGACGATGACAAGATTTATTATGAGTCTGGGAGAAGCCGTTGAGTTAGTTGTATTTGCGTTTGAAAATGGAAACAGTGGAGACATTCTTGTTCAGAAAGCTCCGGCGTGTACAATTGAAGTTTTAGCACAGGCGGTAAAAGAAGTTTTTCATGCTGAGAACGAAATAAAAATTATCGGAATTCGTCATGGTGAGAAAATGTATGAAACGCTGTTGACAAATGAGGAATGTGCAAATGCCATCGATATGGGACAGTTCTATCGAGTACCATGTGATAAGCGAGACTTAAATTATGACAAATATTTTAAAGATGGAGATGTCAAGAGAAATACTTTAACAGAATTTAATTCGAATAATACAGAACTGCTTGGCGTAGAAGAAGTAAAAGAGAAATTATTAAAGCTTCCATATGTTCAAGAAGAATTAAAGCAGTGGGAAGAACTGAGAAAGTAGGAAGAAAATGAAAATTTTGATTACCGGAGCAAAAGGCTTTGTAGGACAAAACTTAGTAGCTACTTTGAAAAATATTCGGGATGGAAAGGATCGTTCTTTTTCTATAAAGAATTGTAAGGATCCATCAGAAATTGAGATTTTAGAATATGACTTGGGAAATACAAGAGAAGAGTTGGAAGCGTTTTGTCAAGAGGCTGATTTTGTATTTCATTTAGCGGGAGTGAATCGCCCTAAAGATGAGAAAGAATTCATGGAAGGAAATTTTGGGTTTTCATCAGAATTGCTGGAACTTCTTCGAACATATAAAAATAATTGTCCGATTATGCTTTCCTCGTCTATTCAGGCAAGTTTAGAAGGAAGATTTGCGGGAAGTGAGTATGGAAAAAGTAAAAAAGCAGGAGAAGATTTGTTTTTTAAATATGCAAAAGAAACAAGAGCTTCTGTATATATTTATCGTTATCCAAATGTGTTTGGCAAATGGTGCAGGCCAAACTATAACAGTGCAGTTGCTACGTTCTGCTACAACATAGCAAACAATCTTCCGATTCAAGTGAATGATCCAAAGGTGGAAATGAGTCTGGTTTATATTGATGATGTAGTAGCTGAGTTGATTGCGGCTTTAAATGGACAGGCAAACATCAAAGCAGATGGTTATTGCTATGTGCCTACCGTGCATGAAGTCACGCTGGGAGAGATTGTAGAATTATTGTATTCTTTTAAAGAAAGCAGGGAAACGAAAGAAGTACCGGATATGACAGAAAATAGTTTTTCAAAGAAATTGTATTCTACTTATCTAAGTTATCTTCCGGAAGATGCATTTGCATATCCTTTAAAGATGAATATTGATGACAGAGGAAGTTTTACAGAAATACTGAGAACAAAAGATCGGGGACAATTTTCTGTAAATATTAGTAAACCGGGAATTACAAAAGGAAACCACTGGCATCACACCAAAAATGAAAAATTTGTTGTTGTCAGCGGAAAAGGTTTGATTCAATTTAGAAAAGTTGGAATCAATCCGCAGACAGGAAAAGAATATCCGATTATAGATTATCATGTGAGCGGGGAAAAAATTGAAGTCATAGATATCCCAACAGGTTATACACATAATATTATCAATGAAGGGGATACAGATTTGGTAACATTCATGTGGTGTAATGAATGTTTTGATCAAGAGAAGCCGGATACATTTTTTGAGCAGGTATAGCAGAAGAGGAGAGTATAATGAGTAAGTTGAAGCTAATGACAATTGTTGGAACAAGACCGGAGATTATTCGATTGGCAGCGGTAATAAAAAAATGTGATGTGTATTTTGAACAAGTTCTTGTTCATACCGGACAAAATTATGATTATTGTTTAAATCAGGTGTTTTTTGACGACTTAGGACTCCGTGAGCCGGATTATTATTTGAATGCGGTAGGCGAGCATTTAGGAGAAACTATCGGCAATATCATTGCAAGTAGTTATAAATTAATGAGTGAAGTGAAACCGGATGCACTTTTGATTTTGGGAGATACAAACAGCTGTCTTTCAGCAATTGCTGCGAAACGTCTTCATATCCCTATTTTCCATATGGAAGCAGGTAATCGTTGTTTTGATGAATGCCTTCCGGAAGAAACAAATAGAAGAATTGTCGATCATATAGCAGATGTTAATATGTGCTATTCTGAACATGCAAGACGATACTTAAATTCAGAGGGAACGGCAAAAGAACGAACTTATGTTACAGGCTCTCCGATGGCAGAAGTGCTCCATGCTAATTTAGACAGCATTATGCAGTCTGATATTTTAGGAAAACTTGGTTTGGAAGCAGGAAAATATATTTTACTTTCGGCTCACCGAGAAGAGAATATCGATACTGAGAGCAATTTTTTGAATTTAATGAATGCAGTAAATGCAATGGCAGAGAAATATCAAATGCCAATTTTGTATTCTATGCATCCAAGAAGTAAAAAGTATATTGAGCAACGAGGTTTTCAGTTCCATGAGCTGGTAAAATGTCATGAACCATTGGGATTCCATGATTATAATAAGCTGCAGATGAATGCTTTTGCTGTAGTATCAGATAGCGGTACACTTCCGGAGGAGTCAAGCTTTTTCAATTCACAAGGTTACCCGTTCCCGGCAGTCTGCATCCGTACTTCTACAGAACGACCGGAAGCATTGGATAAAGGAAACTTTATTCTTGCGGGTATTACGACAGAACAGGTGCTGCAGGCAGTAGACACAGCAGTTGAAATGGTGAAAAACGGAGACAATGGATTAGATGTACCGAATTATGTAGATGAGAACGTCAGTACAAAAGTTGTAAAATTAATTCAATCTTATACTGGAGTAGTCAATAAGATGGTATGGCGTAAATATTAGGCAGTTGAGGAAAAAGGATGAAAAAACTAATTATTATACCAGCGTATAATGAGAGTGAAAATATAGTAGGGACAGTAGAAGCAATAAAGAGAGAAGCGCCGGATTTTGACTATGTAATTATCAATGATTGCTCCAAAGACAATACATTAGAAATATGTCATGAGCATGGTTATAATGTTGTTGCATTACCGATCAATCTGGGTATTGGAGGAGCTGTGCAGACAGGTTATCTCTATGCCAAAAGAAATGGATATGATATTGCGGTTCAGGTAGATGGAGACGGGCAGCATGACCCGAAATTTCTGGAAGAAATGGCTGCGTATATGGAAAAAGAAAAAGTCAATATGGTGATAGGTTCCAGGTTTATAGAAAAACAGGGATTTCAGTCATCCGGACTTAGACGCGTCGGTATAAAATACTTTACACATTTAATAAAAATACTAACAGGTGTTACGATTACAGATCCGACGTCGGGACTTCGCATGGTTGACAGAGAAATCATAGAAATGTTTGCTGAGGACTATCCAAAAGATTACCCGGAACCGGAAAGTGTAGTTACTGTTCTGAATCGCGGTAAAAAAGTAAAAGAGATACCAGTAATTATGAAAGAACGCTCTGGCGGTGTTTCATCAATCTCTATGAAAAATTCAGTATATTATATGATTAAGGTAAGCATGGCAATTCTGATTGAAAGAATAAGAAAATATTAGGGAGGTATGTATAATGAATATTAAAATCCAATTGATTGTTGTATTTGGTGCATTATTTGCTATGGCGTATCTCTTAAATATGATTCGAAAAAAGAGATTAGAGTTACGTTATGCTCTTTCCTGGTTAGGGGTTGGAATCAGCGTAATAATTTTGGCATGTTTTCCAGATTTGTTGGCATGGATTGCAGAAAAAATAGGAATTGCCAGTCCGGTAAATATGCTCTTTTTCTTTGGATTTTTGTTTGCACTGGCGATTATTTTAACTTTGACAATGTCGCTTTCAAGAATGTCTATTCGAGTGAAGAAACTATCACAGGAATTGGCTCTGTTGAAAAAAGATCTGGAGAAAAATAATTTATAATTTTCTATTTTTTGATGTTGTAGACTGTAATGTATGATAAAATAATAGAGAATTAGGAGACAGCGATTCATAATGAGGAGGAAAAGATGAAACGATTTATGAAAAAAATCAGTATAATGCTCATCTTGTGTATGTTTTTTTCGATATCAGAGGTAGAAGTATTTGCATCAGATACGGTAAAAGATACTTCAGGACAGATTCAGGAAGACTTGGAACAAATACCGGAAAAGTCGGAACTGCAGACATCAGAAGATGTTTCTGAAGAAGTTGTGGAAGAAGTAGAACAAAATGCAGATTTGCAAATCCAAGAATCAGAAGAAAACAACGTGTCCACTGAAACGAAAACAGCAGAAGGGCAGCAGATAGAGTATCTTTACTTAGATAAACAGATTTTGAAAAAAGCAGAAGAACAGAATGTTGTTGTTGCTTTTACTGATGAACAGTTACGAATGGAATCTGCTACATTACTTTATGAGGCAGTTGGAAGTCAGGAACAATTTGAGAGTCAGGCAGATAATATGATTGACAATACAGTGTTATTTGCAGAATCATATGAGAATTTTGTGTCTGGCGAAAGCTACCGACTGCTTGGAGTGAGGTATGTTGTTCAAGGGAACGTATATGAGACACGTTTTCTTGAAAATGAAGCTGCTGAGTTTGAAGTTACAGACAAAGAGTCAGATTCAGCAGAAGTGTCAGAAGTAGTTCCAGAAGTGACGGCATATACTATGGATGATAACGGAACTATTATTGAGGAATCCGGAGATAATGTTGAAGAAGCTGTTGAAAATGTAATGGATCAGGCAGCGCTTCCGATAGTTGCGGAAGCGGGAGCAAGGATGCGTACAGGTAAGACAGATGAACTGGTAGTTGCGTTGGATCCGGGACATGATTCACATTGTGGAGGAGCTCATGCAAATGGGCTGGCTGAAGAGGTACTCACATTAAAAGTTGCCAATTATTGTAAAGAAGAATTAGAAAAGTATAGTGGAGTCAAAGTTCTTATGACGAGAACGACTGCTGAATGTCCAAATCCATTGCCGGGAAGTTATAGTTCAGCAAAAGATATCCGGAAAAGAGTACAGAAAGCTGTAGAACAAGGCGCAGATGTAATTGTAAGTTTCCATTTTAATTCTTCTGGCAGCAGTGGAGCGAATGGTGCAGAAGTTATATATCAAAATCAGAGCTATAATGCTGAGGTTGGATTGGAAAGTAAGGAACTTGCACAAAAAATCCAGGATCAGCTAAAGGCTTTGGGATTAAAAGACAGAGGAATTTATTCGAAAGATTCAACAGATGGTTCTCATGATCCAAATGGCATAAAGGATGACTATTGGTCTCTCCATAATGAAGCAAAGGCATTAAATACTCCGGCAGTATTAATTGAGCATGCATTCCTTACGGGAAATGTTGACGCTGCAAATTTAAAAAGCGAGGCATATTTGAAAAAACTAGGTGTGGCTGATGCTCAGGGAATTGTCAATAAATATGGTCTGTCAAAAGAAGCGGTCATTCCCACAATATCCGAAGTTAAGGTAGTTAATCAGAATGATGCGGCAGGTACATTTCAGGTTTTAATTTCAGGAGTTACACCGCTGTCTAATGTTTCAGAGATAAGGGTACCTATTTGGAGTGATGAAAATGGTCAGGACGATCTGAAATGGTATACAGCAATTAATAAAGGAAATGGAAATTTTGTTGTTGATGTAGATATTAAAAATCATAAAAATAATTATGGAAGTTATATCATTCATGTTTATGTCAAAGATAAATCCAATGTAGAAAGACCAGTATGGGCTACTTCTACTGTTTTAGAAAAAGTTGATCTAAAGATTAAGTTAGAAATGGTTGATCCAAATAAAGGAATATTTAATGTTATAGCATCTCCAACTGAGAAAACAGCAGGAATTAAAGAAATAAGAATACCAGTTTGGTCAAAGATAGATCAGAGCGATATTTATTGGTATACAGCAAAAAAACAGGCTGATGGTAGCTTTAAGGCGCAGGTAGATAAAAAGAATCATAAAAATTCAGTTGGGATTTATAATGTCCATGTCTATATTACTACCGATAGTGGAAAAACAATGTCTATTATAGGAGGAACAATAGAGATACCTATGCCAGAAATGCTTTTAAAAGTAATAGACACAACCAATACACAAAAAAACTTTAGAGCACAAGTTACAAACGTTGGAAATATAGGAATAGTAAATCATGTTAGATTTGCTGTTTGGAGTATAGAAGCAGGACAAGATGATCTTGTATGGTATACAGGAAAGCAAAATACGTCTGGAATTTGGGAAGCTGATATTGATATTTTGAATCATAAAACAGCGGGAGAATATTACATAGATGCATATGCTAAGATGGCTGATGGAACAGAAAAATATTTAAAAACATCTAAATTTAAAGTGGATGCTCCACGAATTGGGAAAATAGAAATTATAGATGTGAATATTTCAAAAGGAATTTTTGATGTTATTATACATGGAGTTGATTCACCAGCAGGAATTGACAATGTAAAAGTTCCGGTATGGTGTGCAGCGGATCAAAGTGATATTTATTGGTATTCCGCACAGAGACAAGCAGATGGTACATATGTTGTAAGAGTGGATAAAAAGAATCATAAAAATGCAACCGGTATATATAATATTCATGTATATGCTGAATCTGGGAATGGAATAACAATTTCTGTAATCGGCGGTTCAAAAAGTATTGAAGTTTCACCAATGATTTTGAAAGCACAGAGCAAAGATAAAACAGAAATGCAGTATGAATTAAGTATTAGCAATGTAGGAAATTTGGGAGATATTGCTAAAGTTAAGTTTGCAGTTTGGAGTATAGAAAGTGGCCAGGATGATTTGCGGTGGTATAATGCAATACAAAATTCATCAGGGGTGTGGTGCTCAGAAATAAATATTATAGATCATAAAACATATGGTTCATATTATGTAGATGCATATGGATATACGCAAGGCGGAATAGAAAAATATTTAAAGACTACAACATTTAAAGTGACTGAACCGACTATTAGCTCAACAACATTTAAAGATGTGGATGCTTCAAAAGGCATTTTTGATATTATTATCAATGGAATTATATCTCCATCGGGAGTTGTTTCGGTAAGAGTACCTGTTTGGTCCAAAGCAGATCAAAGTGATATCGTTTGGTATGATGCAAAATTAAAAAATGATGGAACATATATTGTTCGAGTAGATAAAAAGAATCATAAAGACTCTACAGGAGTGTATATTGCACATATTTATGTTACTACAGGAAATGGCATAACAATTTCACGTTTAGGCGGTACTAAGACTGTGGAGCAAGGGAAAATTAATTATACAGCACTTAAAACAGACAATAAAGATAAAGAAGTTTTACTTAGTTTATCGAATGCTTCTTATGCAGGCGACATTCGTCAAGTGAAATATGCGGTATGGAGTGTCTCAAATGGACAAGATGATTTGAGATGGTATGATGCGGTTCAAGATAGTACAGGAGCGTGGAAATATAAGGTTTTGGTAAGTAATCACAAAACAGCTGGTGATTATTACGCAGATGCATATGGTTATTTGATAAATGGACAGAAAATATACTTAGGAACAGAAAAATTTTCGATTGAAGATATTACAATTGGGAAGATAAGCGTTTCAGAGGTAGATCCAGTAACTGGAGTATATGAAGTAAATATAGATGGTGTGAGTTCAAAATCCGATATAGTATCTGTGAAAGTTGCTGTATGGTCTAAAGCTGATAGAAGTGACTTGAAGTGGATAGTAGGAACAAAACAACCTGATGGAAAATATAAAGCATTAGTTTCTCCAGCTATGTTTGGGTTTAATAGTGGTACATACTTTATACATATTTATGTAGAAGCTGATAATGGAGTACAGAAATCAGTCGATGTAGGGCGGAGGGAGATTCCTACAGTCATGCCAACACCAATCATGGAGATATCTGATGTTACAGCGCGTCAGTTAGCTAGACTGTATAATAGTACAGGAAATAAATATCCATCAGTAGAATTAGCGAAAGGTGGAGCAGAAACTCTTGAAAAATTTTGTGAGATTTATGTAGAAGAAGCAAAAGCAGAAGGAGTTAAAGTAGAGGTTGCATTTTCTCAGGCAATGCTTGAAACAGGGTGGCTGAAATTTGGGGGCATTGTAAAAATAGAACAATTTAATTTTTGTGGTTTAGGTGCAACTGATATAAATGGTGCTGTGAATAGTGCTTGGTTCAAAGATGTTAGAGAGGGAGTGCGTGCACAAATACAACATTTGAAAGCATATGCTTCTACAGAAGGTTTAAATAACCCATGTGTTGATCCAAGATTTTCTTATGTATCAAGAGGTGTTTCTCCATATGTAGAAACACTGGGAATTCAGGAAAATCCAGAGGGAAAAGGTTGGGCAACACAGGCAGGATATGGTTATAATATTTTAGGAGTGATGAATAAAATAAAATAGTTTTTTAATGGTATAAAATCTTTCAGTGATGATATGTACCCAGAATCCTGGACACATTGATTTTATGAATTAGGCACAGCAAGATATGGATGTTTCCCTGTATTTTACAGGGGACATCCATTTTGTTT
>JAGZJD010000018.1 GCA_018365895.1 Lachnospiraceae bacterium
AACAAAGAACCCAAGCGAATTCAAAGTAAATGAAGAAGCAGCTAAAAAATGGTTAAACAATGGCGCTCAGCCAACAGAAGTAGTCGGCAAAATCTTTAAAGCAGCTGGTATTGAAAAATAATTCAGTGCTTCACGGAGGTAAGGCGACATGAAAGAATTAGTAGAAGTAATCGCAAAAGCACTGGTAGATGATCCTGCCAGCGTACAGGTTACTGAGAAAACTGAAGGCAAAACAACAGTGATTGAACTGCATGTTGCTGACGGAGATATGGGTAAGGTTATCGGTAAGCAGGGACGTATTGCAAAGGCAATCCGTTCAGTTGTGAAAGCAGCTGCTGCAAAAGATGATCAGAAGGTTGTCGTAGACATCCTTCAATAGATATAGAAGGGATGTCTCAAAACAGAAGCGTTTTGAGATGTCCTTTTTTGTCAATCAGATATAAGGAGAGATTATGGAGAAAATGCTGCAGGTAGGGGTGATTTCCTCTACACATGGAATCCGGGGCGAGGTCAAAGTATTTCCGACAACGGATGATCCGGCCAGATTTAAACTGTTGAAAAAAGTTACATTAGATACAGGACGGGAGCAGATTCCGTTGGAGATCCAGGGAGTGAAGTTTTTTAAACAGTTTGTTATCGTGAAATTTAAAGGAATTGATAACATTAATGATATTGAAAAGTATAAAGGAAAGAGCCTTCTTGTAAATCGCGAAGATGCAGTAGTGCTTGAGGAAGATGAATACTATATTGCAGACATCATTGGCATGCAGGTAAATACGGAAGATGGTACAACATTTGGAGTACTAAAAGATGTGATGGAAACCGGGGCAAATGATGTGTATATTGTAGAGACAGAAGATGGAAAAGAAGTTTTGCTTCCGGCAATCAAAGAGTGCATTCTGGATGTGGATGTGGAAGCAATGAAAATGACAATCCATTTGATGGATGGTTTGCTTTCCTAATTTAGAAAAATAGATAAAAGAGGCAGGAAGACAGATGAACTTTCATATATTAACACTATTTCCGGATATGGTTATGAATGGACTGGAGACAAGCATTATTGGGCGGGCAAAGGCGAAAGGTCTGCTGTCGATTGAAGCGGTAAATATCCGTGATTATGCGTTTAATAAGCATCACAGTGTTGATGATTATCCATATGGCGGAGGAGCAGGGATGCTGATGCAGGCAGAACCGGTTTATCTGGCATATCAGGCGGTGGAAGAGAAAATTAACACAAGAAGACGTGAAAATAGCGCAGTGCAGGACAATCAGGTGGCAGGCAGTATAGAAAGAGAGCAAAAAAAATTGCGAGTAGTGTATCTTTCTCCACAGGGAGACACATTTTCACAGAAAATGGCAGAAGATCTGGCTAAGGAAGAAGATCTTGTGCTTTTATGCGGGCATTATGAAGGAATTGATGAACGTGTATTGGAAGAAATTGTAACAGATTACGTTTCCATCGGAGATTATGTGCTGACAGGCGGAGAATTGCCGGCAATGGTAATGATCGATGCGATTTCGCGTCTTGTTCCAGGGGTGCTGCACAACGATGTATCGGCGGAATTTGAAAGCTTTCAAGACAGTCTTTTGGAGTATCCGCAGTATTCCAGGCCGGAAGTCTGGCATGGGAAACAAGTTCCTCCGGTGCTGCTTTCTGGACATCATAAAAATATCGAGGCGTGGAGAAGGGAGCAATCCATTCTTCGAACGAAAGAGCGCAGACCGGATTTGTTAAAAAAGGCAGTGCTTACGAAAAAAGAACAGGAATTTTTGAAAAAACTTTCAGAAGAGTAAGAAAGATGGAGAAAACTGTAGAAAAGTTCTTGCAAATTGGATGAAACTATGATAGTATACTCATGTTGTGAGAAGATAGAGATGGTCCTCTGATACAAATCATGTATTAAGAACGTCCAAATAATAAGGAGGTCGCACAATGAACGATATTATTAGAAGCATTGAAGCTGAACAGTTAAAAGCTGAAGTACCGGCATTTAACGTAGGTGATACTGTAAAAGTATACGCTAAGATCAAAGAGGGAAACCGCGAAAGAATCCAGATTTTCGAAGGTACAGTTCTTAAGAAACAGGGTGGAAGCACAAGAGCTACATTCACAGTTAGAAAGAACTCTAACGGAATCGGTGTAGAAAAGACTTGGCCGTTACACTCTCCAAACGTTGAAAAAGTAGAAGTGATCAGAAGAGGTAAAGTCAGAAGAGCAAAACTGAACTACTTAAGAGGACGCGTTGGTAAGAGAGCGAAAGTAAAAGAATTAGTAAAATAATAACAGCGTTAAAAAAGGACAAATACGAATGGGTACTTGTCCTTTTTTGCTCATATGAAGAGGAAAATACCTATGAGGGAATTATCGTTAGAAAAAATCAGAAAAAGGCGCCGACACTTTGTTCAGGATCTTAAGACGGCATCGGTGTGGGCGTTTCAAATATTTGTTGTATGTCTGTTTGCATTTGTACTCGTGTGGTATTTTGGTCAACGTATCAGTACAGTGGGAGATTCTATGAAGCCGATATTGTATAATGGTGATATTGTGCTGGTAAATAGAATTATTTATGATGCAAAGAATCCGAAGCGCGGAGAGATAGTTGTTTTTAAGGCAAATGGAAATGAAAATTCCCATGATTATATTAAACGTGTGATCGGGCTTCCGGGGGAGCGTATTCAGATACTGGATGGAGAAATTCTGATCAACGGGAAAAAGCTTTCTGAATCCTATGAGACGACAGCGTTGGAAGATGCCGGGATTGCAGCAGAAGAAGTAACTCTTGGAAAGGATGAGTATTTTGTGCTGGGAGATAATCGTCTGAGCAGTGAGGACAGTCGCAATGCAGATGTCGGTTTTGTTAAAAAGGAGTATCTGGAAGGACGGGCCTGGTTTATTATTGGTCCGAAAGAACATTTTGGATTTATAAAAAGTAAATAACATAAAAAGAAATGGAGGAGACAAAAATGCATTTTCAGTGGTATCCTGGTCATATGACAAAAGCAAAACGTATGATGCAGGAAAATATAAAATTAATTGATCTGGTCATTGAGCTTGTGGATGCCAGAATTCCTATGAGCAGCAGGAATCCTGACATTGATGAACTTGGTAAACAGAAAGCAAGGCTGATTCTTTTGAATAAATCAGATTTGGCAGAGGATCGGCAAAATGATCTCTGGGCAGAATATTTTAAAGGAAAGGGCTATTCTGTAGTGAAAGTCAATTCGAAAAAGGGTGGCGGCATCAAATCCATTCAGGGGGTCATCCAGGAGGCTTGCCGGGAAAAAATTGAACGCGACCGCAAAAGAGGAATTCTAAATCGTCCGGTACGTGCAATGGTTGTTGGGATTCCGAATGTTGGAAAATCTACATTCATCAATGCGCTTGCAGGAAAAGCTTGTGCAAAGACAGGGAATAAACCTGGTGTGACGAAAGGAAAACAGTGGATCCGTCTGAATAAAAATGTGGAACTGCTAGATACACCGGGAATTTTGTGGCCGAAATTTGAAGATCAATCTGTTGGTCTAAAACTTGCAATGATTGGCTCGATTAAGGATGAAATTTTAAATACAGAAGAGCTGGCGGGTGAGATAATCCGGTTTATGACGGAGCATTATCAGGGTACACTGTCTGAAAAATATGATATAGAAGAAACGTCGGATGTATATGCCTGTCTGAGCCGGATTGCTGAAAGCAAACATTGTCTGCTGCGCGGAAGTGAATTGGATACCGCAAAAGCAGCTATGATGGTAGTGGATGATTTCCGCAATGGACGTCTTGGCAAGATTACACTTGAATTTCCGGAAGATTATGAGTAAACTGAAAGTGATTTGTAAAAAAGAAATAGTGGGAAGAAAAGCAGGTGAAGAAATTGGAAAACGTGGAGAATCAGGAAGACAATAAGCGAAGAGACAGGCATGGAATTTTAAAAGAAGTGCTGGACTGGGTTGTATTTTTTGTGATACTGATTGGCCTGACATTCTTGATCAATACTTATGTTGGTCAGAGAACTTACATCAGCGGTCCGTCTATGCAGCCGACATTACATGATGGAGATAATCTGATCGTGGATAAAATTTCGTATCGATTTACAGATCCAAAGAGATATGATATTATTGTGTTTCCATACCGGTACCAGAATGATACTTTTTATATTAAGAGGATTATAGGTCTTCCGGGCGAAACAGTACAGATTATAAATGGCTATGTGTATATTAATGGAGAACTGCGGGAAGATGAGGTTTATGGTGCAGAAGTGATGGAAGATGCGGGAATTGCTTCAGAGCCAATTACTCTCGGGGAAGATGAGTATTTTGTGCTTGGAGATAACCGGAATCACAGTTCGGACAGCAGAGATCCTAATGTGGGAGTGCTTCACAGAGATGAGCTGATCGGACGGGCATGGGTACGCATCTGGCCATTGGATCAGATAGGAGTAATACGTCATGAATAAAAGAATCGGAGCTAAGAGTATCGCGGAGATTAAAAAAGAATTCGAAACCGCTGACAGAACAGAGCGGAAAAAGCTTCAGATGTTATATACATCGGATGAAAGAAGCGGAGTAAAGAATCTGATTCACCGGTATCTTCGTGAAGAAGAGAAACTTTTGGCAGAAGAAGAACGCACGGAAGCAATGAAATGTTATGAGCGTCAATATGAACATGTTGGATGGATCTGTGGAATTGATGAAGTTGGACGTGGGCCGTTGGCAGGTCCGGTCGTGGCAGGAGCGGTTATTCTTCCGAAGGATTGTCATATTCTGTATATCAATGATTCGAAAAAGTTGTCTGCCGGGAAGCGGGAAGAATTATACGAGATCATTATGAAAGAAGCGGTAGCGGTTGGAATCGGTATGGCATCTCCTGCAAGAATTGATGAGATTAATATTTTACAGGCAACCTATGAGGCAATGCGTGAAGCGGTTAGTCAATTACCTGTCAGGCCACAGCTTCTTTTGAATGATGCGGTTACGATTCCGCAGATAGAAATCCCACAAGTGCCGATCATTAAAGGAGATGCCAAGAGTATTTCGATTGCAGCAGCCAGTATTGTTGCGAAAGTAACAAGAGACAGGCTGATGGCAGAGTACGAAAAGGTGCTTCCTGGTTATAGATTTGCGGATAATAAAGGATATGGTTCGAAGGAACACATTCAGGCGCTAAAAGAGCTTGGTCCAACACCGATTCACCGGGCGTCGTTTATTAAAAATTTTGTGTAGAAAAGAAATCCAAAAGAAAGAGAACGTACTTATTGAATTAAGAAATAAGAAAACGATGACAGTGTCAGAGAAAAAGAGACGAATTGGAGATACATATGAGAAGATTGCCGGAAACTATCTGGAGAATAAAGGGTATCGGATTCTTGCGTATAATTTCCGATGCCGCAGCGGTGAGATCGATATTATTGCAGAGAAAGACGGAGTGCTTATCTTTTGTGAAGTAAAATACCGATGCCGGAATACGGCAGGACATCCGTTGGAGGCAGTAACTGCTGCAAAGCAAAAACGCATTTGCAGAAGTGCGGCTTATTATTTGTTATATTATGGATATGGAACAGGACAGGAATGTCGGTTTGATGTCATTGGAATTCTAGGGGAGAATATTATACATTTGAAAAATGCATTTATGTATCATGCTTAATACTAAAAAGGGGAAGGACAATGGAACGAAAATTAAAATATCACACAGGAGCATATGTATTGGAAGAGCAGGAGAGGGATGGAGTTCTTTTTCTTACGTACCCACTGTTAGAACAGACCAAAATGGTGAAGCACGGCTTTTCTACCAGGGTGGGCGGTGTCAGTGAGGGAATATTTGGCACGATGAATTTAAGCTTTACCAGAGGAGATGATGAAGCAGCTGTGCAGGAAAATTTTCGCCGGATCGGAAATGCAATTGGGGTAAAACCGGAGCAGATGGTACTCTCGAAACAGACACATACAACAAACGTTCGGGAAGTGACAAAAAAAGATTGTGGGAATGGAATTGTAAGAGAAAACACATTTGAGGATGTGGATGGCTTTGTGACGAATGAGCCGGGGGTATGTCTTGCTACGTTTTATGCGGATTGTGTTCCGCTTTATTTTGTCGATCCGGTGAAAAGAGCTATTGGACTGTCCCATTCCGGATGGCGTGGAACTGTTGGTAAGATTGGTAAGATTACGGTAGAAAAGATGAGAGAATGTTATGGATCGGATCCAAAAGACATTCTGGCAGCAGTAGGGCCGTCTATTTGTCAAAGTTGTTATGAAGTGAGCGAAGATGTCATCGGACAGTTTCGGGAGAATTTCCGGGAAGATTTGTGGAGTGATCTGTTTTACCGCAAATCTAATGGGAAATATCAATTAAATCTTTGGAAGGCTAACGAATCAGTATTTATAGAAGCAGGAATACGGCCGGAACATATGGCGATTACGAATGTTTGTACATGCTGCAACAGTGAATTACTGTTTTCCCATCGCGCATCACAGGGGCGTCGAGGTAATCTCGGAGCTTTTCTGGCAATAAAGGAGGACATGGATGAAAGGAATCTTATTAACGAATAATGGCGATATCATTGATAATTCTGCCGCGAAAGAAGCTGTAGCAGAAGTAACACAAGATGTTGTGGAAGAAACAATGAATTTTCAAAAATATCTGAATGATCACATTCCGGATCTGATTACATTTGGATTAAAGATAGTTCTTGCGATTGTATTTTTCTTTATTGGAAGGAAAATCATTACCTGGATTCGAAAAATTGTTCGAAAATCTTTTGAGCGTTCTAATGCAGATAAAGGAGTAGAACAGTTTGTAGATTCATTGCTGAAGTTCTTTTTGTATGCGATTCTGCTATTTTCCATTGTAACAAAATTTGGGGTGGAATCATCATCTATTGCAGCGTTGATTGCTTCCGGAGGTGTGGCAATTGGTCTGGCAGTACAGGGAAGTTTATCTAATTTTGCAGGAGGTGTACTGATTCTGCTTTTGAAACCATTTGTGGTGGGAGATTATATTATTGAAGACAACCATAAAAATGAAGGAACAGTAAAAGAGATTCAGATTTTTTATACAAAGTTGTCAACGGTAGATAATAAAACCATTATTATTCCAAATGGAACACTTGCCAATACGAGTTTGACAAATGTAACGGCGAAAGAAGTGCGACGATTGGAAATCAAAGTTGGGATTTCTTATGATTCGGATCTTAGAAAAGCAAAAAAGATTCTAGCTGAGATTCTGGATCGAGAAGAGAAGATCCTGAAAGAAGATGAAGTATTAATCTATGTAGATAATCTTGCAGATTCCTCTGTACAGATTGGAATCCGTGCATGGGTTAAGACGGATGATTACTGGCCGGTAAGATGGAAGCTGTTGGAAGAGATTAAATTAACTTTTGACAGAGAAGGAATTGAGATTCCGTATCCGCAGATAAAGGTGCATATGAAAGAATGTGAAAATTGATCACATGTGTGATAAAGACTTCCCCAAACGTACAAAAAAAGAGGCAGTCTGTTTGGGGAAGTCAAAACTCTTTTATTTAATTCTAAAAAACTCTTGACTTTGTGAAAAACCTCAACTATACTATTATTCGTGGAAAAACACAAGGGTTTTGAAAGAGATTATGTGCTATGTGCTGGAATAGCTCAGTCGGTAGAGCACTTCACTCGTAATGAAGGGGTCGTCGGTTCAAGTCCGATTTCCAGCTTTGTACAACAGCTTAGAACAATTGTTTTAAGCTGTTTTTGCTTTTAAAATACCTGTGTTTTCTGAAATGATACGCAATTTGCAGCGAAGGAATTTGAAAAAATGACATAAAATCTGGAAAAGTCCTCTGGATATGGTTGAAAAAAAGTCCTCTGCTTGTTATAATAGTATCGTTTTGATAAAGTAAAAGTCTTTACATTGGAGGAAAAAACTATGGATAGAATGGTGGGAACAGTGTCACGTGGAGTGCGGGCGCCGATTATTCGTGAAGGAGATTGTTTGGCAGATATTGTTGTGGATTCAGTTTTAAAGGCAGCAGAGTCAGAAAAATTTGAAATCCGTGACAGAGATGTTGTAGCTGTGACAGAAGCTGTTGTAGCAAGAGCACAGGGAAACTATGCACATGTAGATGATATTGCTCAGGATGTAAAAGCAAAATTTGGAGATGATACCGTTGGAGTAATCTTCCCGATTCTGAGCCGTAACCGTTTTGCAATCTGTCTTCGCGGTATTGCAAAAGGATGCAAGAAGATTGTTCTGATGCTCAGTTATCCTTCTGATGAGGTTGGAAACCACCTGATTGATCTTGATAAAATGGATGAAGCTGGCGTAAATCCGTGGAGCGACGTTCTGACAGAAGAGAAATATCGTGAATATTTTGGATATGAGAAACATGTATTTACAGGTGTAGATTATGTGGATTATTACAAAAATCTGATTCAGGAAGCTGGAGCAGAGGTGGAAGTAATTTTTGCGAACAATCCAAAAGTGATTCTAAACTACACAAAGAGCGTGCTGACTTGTGATATTCATACACGCAAACGTACAAAACGTATTTTGCTTGCAAATGGCGCTGAGAAAGTTTATGGTCTGGATGAGATTATGACAGAAAGCATTCATGGAAGCGGATATAATGATAAGTACGGACTTCTTGGCTCTAATAAAGCAACAGAAGAAACAGTAAAATTATTCCCAATCCATTGTGAAGAAGTTGTAGAAAATATTCAGAAACAGCTTCTTGAAAAGACAGGAAAGTGCGTCGAAGTCATGGTATACGGAGATGGCGCATTTAAAGATCCGGTTGGAAAGATTTGGGAATTAGCTGATCCGGTCGTATCTCCTGCTTATACAAAAGGTCTGGAAGGAACTCCGAATGAAGTAAAATTAAAATATCTTGCAGATAATAATTTTGCAGATCTGTCCGGAGAAGCACTTCAGGATGCAATTAAAAATTATATTCAGGAAAAAGATGAGAAAGCAAAAAGTCTGGTAGGTTCTATGGAAACACAGGGAACAACACCAAGACGCTTGACAGACTTGATTGGATCTCTGGCTGACTTGACTTCCGGAAGCGGAGACAAAGGAACACCGATTATCTATATTCAAGGATATTTTGATAACTATACAAAATAATATGCAGATAAAAAAGCGGAATGGGATTTATTATCTCACTCCGCATTTTTTTATATCTAATAGAAGACTTCGTCATAAGAATAAGAAACAAACATTACAACTCTTTTTAGAAATAAAAATATATCGCAAAATAATTATAAGGGCTACTATGGAGTTGTATTATATGCTATACTCTCTTGTAAGGAACAGATATCCCAAGAATATTTAAAGATGGATTACTATCCGTTCAGGAAAGGGAAGCGTTATGAAAAAAGCCATTTTGGTCGCAGCAGAAATATTAATATTGGGAATCTTTTTGTTTCTTGTGCTACAGGAGCGAGAAGAAGCTGAGGTGCAAAAGAAACAGTGGGAGAAATTAGAAGCAAAAACTAGTTGGGAAGAAATAGATAGTAGCGTAACAGAGAAAGAGTGTATTTTGTGTAGCGAAACGGCTTCTGTGTTTGCAGATTATGAAGAAGATAAAAGAACAGAAGGGGATTCAGAAGCATACGGCCCGTTGTTTTTATGCAATGTGAATACGGGCGCTTGTATTGATCTGTTGTTGGGTAATCCGAATAACAGTATGAATGATAGAAAAATGGGGCGCCGTGAACTGCATTTTCCAGGAAAAAAAGAAACAACAGTAAAGTTCCTTTCATTGAAAGAAAAAGATTTATGTGAAGTTACAATGTATTTGGATGAGAGCAGCGGTATTTTTAAAGAGGCAAAGGACAGGCTTTGCAAATCGTGTCTGGATCAGATTAAAAAGGGCGAGACGGAATTTGTTTTGTGTAGTCAGAAAGAAAAGACCGTACATCCTTTTGTTTCTGGAGCAAAGCTGTTTTTTGCGGGAGATTATGGGGTGCATCTGGACTGGAAAGAAGACGGAGAACAGATTGATATCATCATTTTTTATTCTCCGAATATTAGTTGTATGGACAGGGAATTCGTGCTATAGTAGAGAAAGAGCGAATACAAGGAGGTAAGACAGATGCAGGAGATTTTTAGAAGCCGCAGAGAGACTTTGTTAGGACAGATTGAAGGACCGGCAATGATACTTATTTTTTCGGGAAAGGCGCCAATGCGTTCTCTTGATGAGTCCTATCCATTTTCTGTAGACCGTAATTTTTACTATTTGACAGGAATCGAAAGAGAAAATATGATTCTTGTATTGAAAAAAGATTATGCGGGCAAGACAACCGAAGAATTATATATTGAACCGTATGATGAATACCTGGCAAAATGGGTAGGCGGACGCATGCGCAGCAGTGAAGCGATGGAAATCAGCGGTATTCAGAATATCCGATATATGGATAGTTTTTATGAAAAGATGAACAGATGGCTAGATGCATCCCGGGGGACAGGGAAGATCCATGTACATCTTGATCTTTGGAGATACAAAGAAGGACAGGCAGATACAGAGGCACACAAATTTGCAGCTAAACTTCAAAAAGAATATCCGTATGTTCAGATTGATGATATTGTAGGAGCGTTGGCAGCAATGCGCTGTGTAAAATCGGATATTGAAATCGATAAAATGAAACGTGCACAGGAAACAACAAGATGCGCGATTGAAGCAATGATGAAGCATGCTTATCCGGGTGTGAATGAGTGTGAACTGGAAGGTGCGTTTGATTTTGCACTGATGAAACAGGGAGTTAAGGAACATGCATTTCCAAGTATCGTTGCCGGTGGCGTGAGAGCAACAACACTTCACTATCAGGACAATAATCAGGAAGTAAAAGATGGGGAACTTGTCCTGATCGATCTGGGAAGTGCGAATGAGCATTATTGTGCGGATATTTCCAGAACATTTCCGGTCAATGGTAAATTTACAGAGCGCCAGAAAGAAATCTACAACACTGTTCTTGAAGCTCAGGATCTGGTAATTGCAGGGGCAAGACCGGGACTGACATTTGCAGAGCTGAATCAAATGGTGGTAGAGTTTTACGAGAGTAAGCTTGACGAGCTTGGACTTCGCAAAGATGGAAAAGGAGTGGGAGACTATTATTACCATGGCGTCAGCCACGGACTTGGTCTTGATACACATGACCTTGATACAGCAAAAGAGCATGTACTTCGCCCAGGTATGGTAATTACAGTAGAGCCTGGATTGTATATTGAAGAGGAATCCATAGGTGTAAGAATTGAAAATGACATTCTGATCACAGAAGATGGTGCACTCGATCTTTCTTCTAATATTTTAAAGACAGTGGAAGACATTGAGAACTTCATGAGAAAATAGAAGTTTAGACAAAATATTTTGAAATACCGGATAACGAAATAAAGAGAAGATCATTCAACAGTGTGGATGTTCTTCTCTTTTTACAGTTTTCTAAAATTTTTGAATAGAAATAAAACTATTTGCGCATAGTGCTTATGGGCGTCGCAGCAATCCGCTGATATAAGCGGTAACGAGACGCTTTTCTTCTGCGTTTAGCTGTTCATAATCTTTTAAAAGTGCAAGTTGCTGTTCATTTAACTGACGATTATTGGTTGGGTCTGAAAAGAAATCAGCAAGAGAAATACCGAATCCGTTGCAGATTTTCTGCAGCGTCGGAATGGAAGGAATATTTGTGCGCCGAAGCAGATTATTCAGCGTTGAATAAGGGATATCTGATTCTTTGGACAGTTTGTAAAGTGTCCAATTGCGCTCTTTGCGTAATTCTTCTATATGTTGAATAATTTCTGTATCTTTCATAACAAAAACTCCTGTTAGATATTTGCATGATTCTATTTTATGAAATGTAAAAATATTCATACAGATGTTAAAAAGTATCATATAAATATGACGCAAAAGAGTAATAAAAAATGCGCTTGTGCCGGGATGCTGTTTCAACTATAATATGGGAGAAAGTAATAGGGAAAATGAAAGCAGTGAATATGGTCGGCAGAAATCATATTTTCATATTCTAGTGCTTATACTGTTACTAGATGAAATAGGAAAGGGCTAGAATATGAAAAGAATATTAGGATGGCTGATCAGTATAGTACTTTTATTTGGAAAGATGCAGACGATTTATGCTGCATTGCCGGAAAACATGTTTCTGTGTGAAGAAACGCAGGAGAAGACAGGGCACGAAGGAGAGGAACAATTGCTGATGGGGCCGGAACTGGAAGCGCGTTCGGCATTTTTGATGGAAGCTGATGGAGGGCAAATTTTGTTTGAAAAGAACAGTCAAGAACAACTGGCTCCGGCAAGTGTGACAAAGATTATGACACTTCTTTTGATTTTTGATGCGCTTGACAGTGGGAAACTACATATGGAAGATATGATTACAACATCAGAGTATGCGGCTTCTATGGGAGGTTCTCAGGTGTTTCTGGAACCGGGAGAAACCCAGACTGCAGATACTATGATTAAATGTATTTCTGTTGCCAGTGCAAATGATGCCTGTGGGTCGTTTAAAAATAGGAGACATAAAGAAAAACCTTATAAGACATATACTATTAAACATTTGAATAATTCTATATGCTTTAAACGCGTATATAGGCTTATTCCAGTGCTTAAAAGAATAATACGAAGATTTATGAGATGAAGAAACAAAATTTAATATAGCGGCAATTAGAACTGCATAGAGTGTATTACTATGAAATAAATACAGGCATATCAGAGATCAAATTCTCCGGTATGCCTTTTTTGCTACGTTTTATTCCTGCTGCCACAGAACAATTTATTAGATGAGGTGCTTCTATTGAAGTCCTCAGTTTTTCATGTAAATCATCCCCCCTACAGATGTTGATCTTCTTCTGACGGGATATATCTTGCAATATCACAGATGTCACAATTAAGGATTCTGCATAAGTCATTGATAGTAGTTGTTGTAAGAGGTTTATTTTTACGCAGTTTATCAATCGTAGAACTTGAAATACGATGTTTAGTAATTAACGTATACGTTGATTCTGCTGAAGTTTTTAATGTATTCCAAAATGGTGTGTAATCAATCATAATAACCTCCGTATATATAGGATATTATGTGGTTATTTAATTGACTATAGTCACTAAAAAGACTATAATGAAGGCATATTATACACATAACGGAGGAATGAGTGTTATGAAAAAAATTAAATGTCCAGAATGTCAAAATTTAGTAGACGAAAATTTAAAAGAATGTAGTTGTTGTGGCTATACGTTTGATGGAACAGAGGAATTGGATTGCTGCAATGCAGAACAGGAGAGCGTTGACGAAGCTGTAGAAACGGAGAAAAACATTGAGGCTACGAATAATTGCTGTGAAGTTTCAGAAGAAGCAATTGAATCAATATCAGGAATAATAGATTCTGCTGAAGAGAAAACTAGTGAGGTGTCTGATCAAATAGATAAAAATATTCAATATTTGGAACCAGAAAAGAAAAAAAGTGGTATGAGCAAACGTGTACTTTGCGAAATTATAGGAGGAGTTGCGTTAGGGATTAGTTTAATTTGTGCGGTAAACTTTAATAATAAATTTCATAGTTTTGAAAATAAATATAAAGACACTTCAAAAGAGTTACGAAACCTTAATAGGCAATATAATATAACTAAGAAAGAAAATGAAACCTTATCAGCATCTAATTTAGAATTAAATGCAAGAATCCATGAATTAGAAAATGGGGCATCTAAACAATTAGTTGATATTAAAAATGCCTATGACGCTGGAGAGTGGCAAAAAGTAATTGATTTGGCTGCACAGTTGCATGTAAATTATAATGGTTCTTCTGAAGATGCAGAGGCACAACAATTAGCGTTAGCAAGTCAGGATCAATTAAATCAAATTGCGGCACAAAAAGCAGCGGAAGAAGCACAAGGATATGAGACAGGAATTAGTTATGATCAATTAGCAAGGACACCAGGGGATTTTGAAGGTAAAAAGGTAAAATTTTATGGTAAAGTAATACAGGTAATTGAAGGAGATGGGACAGTACAAATACGATTAGCTGTAGATGATAATTACGACACTGTTCTGTTTGGGGAATATCCTTCTTCTGTAGTTGCCTCTAGAATATTAGAAGATGATTATATTACTGTATATGGTACATCTGTAGGAACAATTAGTTATCAGTCTACTTTGGGAGGGACAATAACTATTCCGGGTGTTTTAATTGAAAAAATAGAACAATAAAAAGATAAAGTAAAAACTGAGAGGGTAAAAAGATGACTGAAAATACAGAAAAAAATCTTAGCATTGGAAAAAAGAAAAAAATAATAATGGGTATAGTTATTTTTGTTGTTGTAGGAGCTATAGTGGTATTTTTTGCAACTTCAAAAATGAGAAATTACTCAAAAGCTGAGAAACAATATGAAAAAGGTAACTATGAGGAAGCAAAGAAAATATATTTATCGTTAGGGGAATATAAAGATTCAAAAAAGAAATACAAATTGTCAAGTCATATGGAGAAAGTATCAAAAGATACTACTATGCCGGTAATAGATGGAGTCCCAGAAGAGGGAATCACCGTTAATAAAGGGGATACTTCCTTTGATATTGATGAATGGATAGATAACAATTTAAAAATTAGTGATGATATTACCCCTATGGATGATATACAGATGGCTATAGATGATAATAGCTTTGATGTAAATATCGCTGGGAAATATAATATTATATATACAGCGACTGATGAAGCTGATAACAGTACAGAAATTTCTTTTGATGTGTTTGTCAGAGAACCTTCTATTGTAAAAGAAGCATATGAAGAAGCAAAAGCTATTGACCATACAAATGTAGAAAAATCTAAATATTCTGTTACATATCATGGAATAAATATTATTTCAGAAGAAGAAGAGTGGTTAGAAGATGGTGCTATATATAGATCTTTAGCAAAAAAAATAGAAGGATTTTATATGGATACGCTGGGAAAAGCAATGTATAGCCCAACAGGAACTGATAGCATTACTTTAATTTGTGGAGTTGAAAAACAGCCAACATGGGATGAAATGAAACCATATGTAGATAAAGCAAGCCTTATGGTTACTAGGGAAAACACTTTAGAGTCGGTTATGACAGCATTACAAAATCTTGATTGTGTAGTAGGTAATTTTGACTTTGCAAATAGAATTTTTGATTTTGAAATTTCTGATTTAAAATTAGCAAGCGAACAATTAGGCATTTCAGAAAAAATGTTAGGGTACACATTAGCCATGTTAGATGAATATGCACCAACTGTTGAATTTGGTGAAAATAGTTACAAATGTACATGGTTCAGGAGGTAAAAGATAAATATGGCATTAATTAAGTGTCCAGAATTAAAGTAATTATCTTGGAGGTTTTGAAATCATTTTTAGAGGCAGAAATTATATTTAGAAAAGTAAAGTGTTGTTTTATTGGATAAGAGTGGAAGTTCTGAAAAACAGGAGTTCCGCTCTTGTCACATCTATGATTTTGTTTTCAACGATATGGATTTTTTTTAGAAATATGATAGAATAGAATTATTAAAGAATAAGAGAGATAAAGATATATTGTGAAAACAGTATGAGGAGGAGAGAAGAGTATGGGTGTGTGCCAAATATGCGGTGCTTCTTATGGAATGTTTAGCGGAGGACAGGAACCGTATACAGGAAAGAATTTGATGCTATGCAGTGACTGTTTATCTGTTTTAAAAAAAATTGAATCCATGAGATATGATGATATTAATAAATGTAAATCATTGTATTCCGAATTGATAAAAGGATGTGAAAATCAAGAGGTACTTCTTGCATTAGCAGAATATATTAGTGCTATTACAGGAGAAAAAGAAGAATTATGCAAACAAGCAGAGGAAGAAGCAGAAGTTTATAAAAAACAAAGAGAAGATCTTTTAAAAAAGATAGCTGCGCGCAAAAGAAATTTTAAGAATACCACTGGATATGATTTTCGTGGTTATAAAATCGTAGACTATAAAGGAATTGTAAGCGGAGAAGTTGTACTTGGAACAGGGTTTTTAAGTGAGTTTGCAGCCAGCTTTAGTGATGCACTTGGAATAGAGTCTGGTACTTTTGCGAAGAAAATGAGCGAAGCAAAGCAAGGGGCATTAAATAATTTGATAATGAATGCTTTGCTACAAGGAGGAAATGCTCTGATTGGTGTGGACTTTGATTATATTACATTTAGTAATAATATTTTAGGTGTATCTGCAAATGGCACTGCGGTTGTAATTGAGAAGGAAGAGAAATAGGAGGAAGTTATGTCTTTAATTAATTGTACTGAATGTGGTCATACAGTTAGCACAAAAGCATCTGTATGTCCTAATTGTGGATATGCTGTGAAAGATATTTTAAATGATTTAAATGGAGATTCAAATTGTTTTAATAACTCTATAGAAGAATCTCAAAACGGGCAATCTGAAGAGTTTAATGAAAATGCATTTGTTGTTAAGATTAATAATAAAAACATCGATGTATCAGAAGTAAAAAATATATTGCAGCAATTACCAGAAGATGATCTAAAGCATTATAGATATATATATTCAGAAAATGCAGTTAGTAGTGAAGGGCACGATAGATGTAAGAAAAGATATTGTGATCAATTATACCTTAACGATTTATATGATTCTGCAATAAAGTTGTTGGAATCTTGTGAGCAAAAATATGACTTAATAGATAGATCAATGGCAGAATTTCTAAAACAATTTATTGATAATGGATTTTCTTATATTGAATTTGAAGGATACTCTTTGTCTGAATATAAAAGACACTTGAAAGAGATATGTCAAAGAACCGTTAGAAATCGACCTAAATGTCCAACTTGCGGTTCTACGAATATCCGTAAAATAGGAACAGGAGAGAGAGTAGCTTCTGTTGTTGGGCTTGGTTTACTTTCTAAGAAAATCAATAAAACTTGGAGTTGTAATAACTGCGGTCATACATGGTAAAGTACTAGCAGTCGAGAGATAATTTGTGAGGCTTGGTGTAGATAGAACACATACACCCTATATTCCGGAACACTAACCTTTTTAGGATGTAATATACCCCCTTACGGATGCAAGCATCAGAAGAACAGAAAGAAACTATTTGGTTTACCGAAACGCATATAGAAATTATACTATCAAATAGGCTGAGAAGAATTCCCTTCTCAGTCTTTTTTTACTCTGCCAGAAAATCATAACTATACACAATATCATCAAGCAAACTATTTCTGGATTATGCACAAAGACATTTTGCATTTTATCCCTTTAGAAAATAGTAGGGAATCATACTTGATAAATTCGCCGTAAGAGTCTTGCTCTTTTCCATTACTATCAATTGCAGTCCCTGTTATAATCTCTACAACAAATTTTCTTTTACGATTCTTTAAAACTTCTGTTATTCTGTCAAACTAAGCACTTATCTTCCCAACCCCTTTTGTGCTTTTATAGAATAGGCTTGTATACTATCAGCAGTAAAACAATTATGTATTGTATGAGTGTTATTTATCGGTATTAGCTCTATTGCGCTATAATTCAGAGCTACTTCAATTCATAAAATGATTACAGCTATCAAGTTATTAATGCTGATAAGATCCAATTAATTATTCTATTCTTCATCATTATTCTATTTCCTTTCATATCATATACTTAATATGCTTATTATAATAGGGCGTAACCAATAAGCTACACCCTTTATAATTTATGCTGTCTCTATTCTTCTTCTTGATTCTGTTTCTATTTCTGTACTTCCGTAATAATCACGAATATCATTGATTGTTAATTTTCTATTGCTTTTCTTCTGAAATGCTTCACTGTGCCAGTACCACATTTTTTTCTGTCCGGCAAACTTAAAACCAATTTCTTTTAGCTCTTTCCGGTAAGGATATGTATTGCCAGAAATCCAAATCCAATTGCCTATGATTTCAATCACAATATCAGAGAAGTGTGTCACTTTATTTAATATCTCTCTGAGTTTTTCATCCTCTGCAAAGTCATATTTCATATTATGATATGATGTCTTTTCTTCTTTATTGTTTGCCGAGGATTCATGAGAATTTTTCAATCTTTTAAATAATGTATCATATGCTGAATTGATTTCCTGCATCGTTTCAACATTACCGCCATTGTCAGGATGATGAATCTTTAAAAGCTCTTTGTACTGTTTTCTTAACTCTTCCAATGTATTTACATTTTTAAAATATGTATTTGTCATAACTATGACCTCCCTCTTATGTGTCTGGTGTTGTTTTATGAGTTAATTGTACACGAAAATATGTACCATGTAAACTGATAAAGTACACAAAAATATATACTATTAATCGTTATAAGTATACAAAAACATGTACAATAGTTGATATAATTCAAAACTTGTGATATACTAATAAAAATAAATACGGAGGTAGTAAAGATTGTTTGCAAATACGATAAAAGAGATTTTAGAAGATTATAAAGCATGTGGTAAAAGTCTAACTCAAAATGATTTGGCTAAAGTGTTAGGAATGACAAAACAAAGCTTTTCCAATAAAATGCAACGTGATACATTTACTGTTAATGATGCTGTTAAAATTGCAGATTTTTTGAATATGCAGATTGTTATAAAAGATGAAAAGGAATATATAATTAAATAGTTAAAATTAAGTTGGGTAAGAAAGTAGATTGATCTGCTTTCTTTTTTTTGTTAGTAAAATAAAGTACACACAAACATGTACAATATAAACAAAAACAAAGTACACATATTTGTGTATTGTGTCAATAGACAAAAGTACATATTAAAGTGTACAATAAGCTTACAAACAACAAAGCAAGCGAGACAGCCGAAAGCACTCAAAACTTGAATCCATATACTTGTGAGCAGTAAAGCACTCAGCATATAGGCAATAGTCAAGAAGATGATTCAGGCTTGCTTCATCAAAACAAAGAGAGGTATTTAATATGTGTATCAGAAAAACAGAGTTAGAAAACAAAATTGGAGAGTACAGAAGTTTAAAAGCTTTACTAGAAGAGGCTGAAAACAATCTAAAATCTGTAGAAAGAGAAATCATCGAGTATATGACAGAAAACAGTTTGCAAGAAGAGTTTACTAATACTTCCAAAATTACTTATAAAGAACAGAGCAGAACAACGCTTGATAAAGTAAAGCTTACGGAAGTTCTTGGAGCTAACCTGAAAAAGTATGAAAAGACAACTTGCTATAACGTATTGAGAATTAAATAACTATATCGTAGCTGTGCTATCGGCTATACGGGCAGAAGCGGTTAAAGATGAAAAAATATACATTTACAATTGACATTAGCGAAACATATCCAGAGCTGTGCAATAGAACTTTCACAGAAAACCAACTAAAAGAAGTGTACAGAGATATTGTAGATAAGACAGAATATCGCGACTTCCAGGAATGGTTTTATGATATGAAAAAATCTTGCCTGATCATTGAAGCAAATGTTGAAATGACAGAAGAGCTTTCTCTATTAGACTCTATAGAAGAGATAAGGCAGAAAGCAAAGGGGCGTCCGGCAGAGTATCCGATTGACTATACTATCAGACTTATTACTGCAATGGTAGCTTCTCATATGGGATATACCGACCGTACACAATGGACAGAGTTGTTGAAGCAATGTAAAGATAGTAAATATTCAAAACGTCTTGAAGAAAATAGATTTTATTTATAGGAGATATAGATATGAGAAATACAGAAGTAGTAGCTGATTTATATGCATACACAGAGTCAGAGATTAAAAACATGATAAGAAAAGCGGTGATTCTTGACCGTAGAAATAGAAAACGCTCCATGAAAAGAGAGATTGAAGAATTGAAGTCCAAAATAGCAATAGTATTTTTTTATATAGGACTTCCGATGCTGATGTTTTTGTTATCAATTTTAAATGGTTAGGAGTGACTAATATGAAAAGAGAAGTAAAGGTTTTTACAAAGGCTGATAATGGTAGATTATCAAAAGTAATTGAATATGATGACGGCAGCAGAACTGAAATTCCAATTCACAAAGATGGTTCCGTGAAATGGTTTGATGATTCAAAACTTTTGAGAGAAACAAAATAAATGATAGGCAGTGACGGTTTAGCCGTGGGAGATTCGGTTTTCCGCTTGCCATTTGACAAATGTCACATACAAACAAAAAGAGAGGTAAAAGATTATGATTAAAACAACAATGGAAATTAGAGATTGTGGAACGCTTGAGGTAAGTGATATCATTTTTGACACAGATTCAATTCGTGTATTTATGGATTTTTTAGACATAAGTTCTGAATTGATAAGCAATGTAGCAGAAGCAATAGAAAAGAGTAAGATTGAGTATTCAAAAAATATGAAAGAATATAATAGAGAGTTCGGAAGAAATCACCCAATCAATTGGAGTAATGCACCGGTTGTTATATGTTTTTGTGGATTATTAGTAACATTAAAAAATCATTCAATCAATTACAGTATAAATGTTGGATATGAGGATGCAAAAAATCCATTTATGGAAAATTTTGATTGTGAATTTGATATCGACCTATCTAAGTATGAGCCGGAGATCAAGAAAACCATTCTGAAAATACTTATTGATAAATTCTTTTAGCAAATAAAGGGAGATTGTTGAAAGAGACAGTCTCCCATAATATAAGTAGAGAGGTAAAAGATTATGGCACTTGTGATTACAAATGGAAAATTTTATATTACATATACTGAGTCCGGATCAATCAGGAAAACACCTGATTTTGAGAAAGCAATAGTTTATGATAATATTGTATCTGCTGTGGATGATATGAGGAGAGCACCAGGAAGAACGAAGAATTGTTATATTTATGATACTGTGACACAAAAAGTTTGTTGGAAAAAATTAACGAATGAAGAACATCAGGAACTAAGAAATAGACAGAAGTTAAGAGCAAAAAGGAAAAATTTTTCCAACGCAGCCAGAAGAAGAGTGTATGAAAAAGCGGAAGGACGTTGCCAGTTATGTGGCAAAAAAATACTTTATGAAGAAATGACATTAGATCATATTGTTCCATTATCAATGTGTGGAGATGATGTGGAATCTAATTTACAATGTGCTTGTAGGAGTTGCAATGAACTTAAAAAGAATATTCTTCCGGAAGACTTTTTGCGGAGAGTAGCAAATATCTTTTGCTTCCAGATGCAGAAAAAGCATGGAAAATCTTTTCAATGGAAAATCATATGTAAATTGTTAAAAGGCATGTTGGAGGAAGTATGATAAAAAAAAATATTAACAGAAAAAGATAATGACACATATAGATTTATCATAGACTATATTAAAGAAAATGGATATGCACCGTCATATCAGGAAATTGCTGAAGCATTTGGATTTAAGAGTACGTCTACTGCTTATAAAAGAATACAAGAGCTAGAATATAAAGGATTAATTGAGACAAAGCGCAGACAATCTAGGGCAATTAAAGTAGTAGGTTATAAGTTTGTAAAGTGCGAACAATAATATGATTATTATTTTAACTTAAATTCTATATAAAATATTGCATAAAATAATACTGTATCGTATAATGTAATAAAGAAAGGGGTTGAGTTTATGAAAGCATCATTAATTGATTTTACGGAAAGATTAGTTCCTATATCTGATTTTAGTCAAGGAAAAGCAGGAAAGATTTTTAACGATGTTGCAGAAAACAATAAAGAATACATTGTTTTAAAAAACAATCAGCCAACAGCAGTATTAATATCAATGCAGGAGTATAAAGAGGTACAGGAAAAAATATCTAAGCTGGAAAATTTATTGGAAAGGCTTGAGAATATTAGATTGCTTAAGACAGCAGAATCAAGATCAAATGATAAAGGAACTTCTTTTGAGAAATTTGTTGAAGAAGAGGGATTTTCTATGAAAGAATTAGAGGAACTGTCAGAAAGCGTGGAATTTGAATAATGGCATGGGATATACACATAACAGATGAAGCTAAAAAAGATTACAAGAAAATAGAGGGGAGTATACGGAAACAAATTTTAGCCGGAATAGTCAAAGTATCAAAAGCACCTTTGCCAAGCCCTGACGGTTACGGGAAACCTCTTGGAAATAAAAATGGAAATAATCTGATGGGATTTTTTAAAATTAAATATAGAGGAATCGGGATAAGAGTGGTATATACTTTAGTATTAGATGAACGTGTAATGAATATTGTCGTAATTTCTCAAAGAGATGATAATTATTGTTATGATCTGGCAGCTAAATTGTATGAAAAATATGGCAGTGAGATTTTTGACAATATATTTGATAATTTTTAATTCCACAAAAATAAGTATTATGCTATAATATATAAGCAGACATATAAATATCTTATGTTTGTTTTGGTGTTGTTTGATAGAGGGAGTCGATGCAGTAATGTGTCGGCTTTTTCTATGTTTTCGCATATTTGTTGAAAATAAAAGGAAAAACAATAATCCCTAGTAAAATGGTAGGAATTAAAAAGGCTGAATGGTAATGAAAGAGTGAGAAACTATATAGTTTCTCGATGGGAACAACGATATTTTTTAGAAAATTTTATAAGCAGAAGTTATGATGTAAAAAGGAAGAAAGACCAGAAAATATAAGGGCTTGGCATACATACAATGGCAGCAGGATATAAATAATGGAATTAAAATATAATAGAATATATTGTGTATTGCATTCGATGAGATAGGTGCATTCTAGTTATATAAGACTAACTAAGCAAACATACAGTACCCAAACAAAAAAGAACATATAGTACCCAAACATATAGCACCGCATTGACCGCAACACTCCTTTGTGATGTAAGTTGTTATTATGTTAATTTGTGTTTGATTGTTAATGCTTTTAGTTTTGAGTGAAATTTGCCATTAGCATCAATTTCTTTACAATTAGTGTATAAAATATAATTCTACATTGGTGTAAATTTATACTATCAAAACAGAGATTTTTATTGATAATTATATGAAATAATAGTAAAATTAAGATTAAGATTAGGATTAGGAGGAAGTATTATGAAAAGGAAAATAATTATTGTGGTTATGGCATTAGTTGTTCTTATTTCATTATGCTCTTGTGGTAGCGGGGAGTCAAAAACAAAAAAACAAAAAGTAGATGGAGATATTACCGAGATCACAAGAAAAGATTTGAATGATTATATAGAGGGAATAGGAGCGAACTTTATTGTTGTCGGCACAAATAAATCACTTGTATTTAGTCAAATTTCCTATGATTCTGATGTGATTAAAAAGGTAGAAACAGAATCAGATGATTTAAATACAGAAATAATGGGGGAATATCAAGTAACACACACTATTACTGTAGACGTAGATGCTTTTTGTGAGAAAGAAAATAAAAATAATCTGACAAAAGGAGATACTACAGTCATTACTGTAAATACAACAATAGAAGTGATTGATAGAGAATATGCAGAAGAGTTAGAAGCAAGTGGAGCAGATGTTATAGGGTACGAAGATTAAAGGATATAAAACATCAACGATTATAGCATAATTGTTTCGTCCAAATGGACGCATCGGAACTTATGACAAAAAGGGGTCTCCATTTGGAGAAATCTTAATTAAAAAATAATCCTCCACCAGTACAGAGATTTGCTGCCGTTGAAAAGTTAAAAAAATAAAAAGAAACAAATAGAAGGAAACAGAATTGGTGGTAAGGTGGATATAAAAGTGAAGTCTCCGTCCAAATGGACGGAAACTTAAATCAAGATCCAAAATCCCATACCTCTCCTCCTCACACCTGTGAACAAGTTGCAAAACTATCAGGTGTAGGAACTGGAACAGTAGCTAGATATGAATATCAATATAGCCTCTCAGGAAATTTATTCCGGGAGGCTATTGTTGTTTGTGCTATAATGATACTTTTCTTGAAAGGCTTGTTTTATTTGGAAGATGAGATTATTTGCTTGTAATTGAGTTTCTTTTATAATATCTTCAGATGAATCGTTACTTGGAACAGCAAAAATTACTTCAAAATTTAGTTTGGCAATATTAACAAAAGCACAAAGAAAAGTTTTTAATTTACGATATAATTTTTTGACATCTATATTTGAACTTGAGCCAAATTTGTATGAGAGATCTATATAGTTATAAATAGAAAAACTAAATGCTTCGATCTTATCTATAATATTAGATAGATCATCTAATGTTCCGTATTCAAAATTTGCAATTTCAGAAACAAGAGAGTAGTTGTCACCATCCTCTGAAAGATAGCTATATACATCTATTTTAGCATTTAGTAATGTAAACTGTTGCAAAGTTTGATTAATTATTTCGTTAGCTTCATTGATATACAAGTCGTCAAGCTTTCCATATATATTGTTAGGAATATTTTTAAAAATATCTATTTTATAATATTCCATTGCTAAGGGAAATTCTCGCATTAGATTCTCTGTGATAATGTCAATAGCTTTGATGATTTCTTTACGTTGCTTTTTATCAGGTAATTCAGATGTTTTTTTTAAAACAGTTTCTTTGAAACTAGATAAAGATCCTTCTAAAGATTTCATATCTTTTTTGAAATCTAGTTCTCCATTATAAAAATTATAAAAATCTAAACTTTCCATATAATCTATATAATTACCATCTATAGATAATAGCTCGTAGTATGTTTGTAATACATAACAGGGAATTGTATTTCCGTTTTCGAGTGTCACTATTGCATTAGGATGTAAATATTTGATAATATATTTTTCTACATCCAAATTTTCTTCTTTTGCAAAATCTTTGAAGATAAGAAGAAAATCAGTTTTAGATATATTTTTAGTACGGTGATTTTCTAAGTTTGTAAGCCATGATTTATTTTTTCCAATTTTTTGTGATAAGTTATAAGCAGTAATACCATGCTTTTTTCGTTCTTTAACAATCAAATCTATATATTCATCGGTCAATGCTATTTTATTTGGGAACATTTTATCCTCACTCCAATTTAAAATATGTAATAATTATAATACAAATAGAAAAATATGTAAATAAGAACATAAGTTCTACATAAATATGTAAAAAGTGTATTGACAATGACAGATTACGGTGTTATCATAAACTCATACAAAAAAGAAGACCAGTAGTGCTGGAACACTAAAGGTCTTCAAATATGTAATAAACTGTACAGATATCACGGATGATACCTATACTACAAAATTGAACACACTTAGTATATCATCAAAATCATTTCGTGACAAGTGAGAACATCCGTTCTCCTATCTGTCGATAATTTTCCAAGCTAAAAATTTAAGAGTGGAGAAATAAAATATATGAGCGTTGTAATTCTACGCATAGAGCATATGTTTATTTTTTGTACTCAAAATGAACCGTGACAATTTAATATGGGATATTTTTTTACGATTTCAGTAAAAGAATATATGCGGTTCGTGTAACTATTTGAAATATCGCATCAGAAAAGGGGTGACAGAATGGAACTAAGTAGATGTTCGTACTCGATACTTGCTATCTTAAATAAACTTGACATGAACAGTAAAGCAAGAGGATTGACACTTGATGAAATCATGAAGTGTGAGAAGTTGAGCAAACGGACAACGATACATAAAAAAGTCAAGGAACTACAAAAATATGGATATGTTGATGAAGGTGCGAAAGCAGCTAGAGCAAAAACATACTATATTACAGAATCTGGAATATCAATACTTCCTAAAAAAAGAACTGTGGAGGACTTAAAAAATGAATAAAGAATATTTAAAATTGTATGGTTTTTTGGGTATTGGTCAATTTGGCTCAAATGTTACAAAAAAATTTGAAGAGGTTGGTTATCCTTGTGTGGTAGCTAATAGTTCGACTGAAGACTTGATGACAAGAGAAGCTAAAAATAAATTACATTTTAAAAATGGACAAGGATGTCACAAGGATAGGCGTAAATCAAAACAACTTTTAAAAGATAATTTGAAGCAACTTATTGATGAAGTCAAAACAAAAATGCCGTCAATTACTACTATATTTATATGTGCATCTGCTGCCGGTGGCACTGGATCAGGAATGTTAGCAGCAGTTGCAAAAATTTTGGCAGGAGAGTTAAAAATCAATATTTGTCTTGTAACTGTACTTCCGGATAATTCGGAAAGCTACCAAGCATTTGCAAATACGGTAGAACTGTTTAAAGAAATTGAGCAATTAGATTGTATTGGAGCAGTTTTTATTTTAGACAATGCTAAAAATAAAGATAAATTAAAAATCAATGATATCTTCTATACACATTTGCATTCAATTTTGACAAATGAAAACGGTGGTAATTACGGATGCCTTGATAGGAGTGAGATTGATAAATTGTTGAGCATTCCGGGAATGGCGGTCATTGCAAAAGTAAAAAGAGAGAATCGTGATAAATTGATTTCAGCACTTGTTTCTTCTAATATATATGCACCAATCGAACAAAATAAAGTAATCCGCTATGTTGGATATTTAGGTTGCGGAACAAATGCAGATATCAGTGATTTGTTTTTAGAGGTGGGTACACCGATAGATACATATATAGGAACAAATGCACCATCATATACTTGTATGCTTACCGGGTTATCACTTCCTAGAACACGCTTAACAGAAATTATGGGATTAGCAAAAAATAATGTTGAGATTATCCAAAATAATATTAAGTCAGTAGGAGAGTTCTTGTTTGATGATTCTCTGGATTTTCTTACCGTATTTGAAGAGAAACCGCATAAAAAGCAGGAGAAAGAATTGACAAGTTTAGATATTTTAAATGAGTTTTTATAAAAGCTCGCGAGAGTTTAAGAGAATGATTATATATAGATGATGAAGATATCATCTGTAGAAAATACAACATAAAAGACGAAGGAGATTAAAATTATGATGGAAGAAAAAATGGGAATTGAAGTATTAGCAAGGGAATTAGCAGAAACATTTGCAGGAAGATGTGTAGAGATTACCCCGCAGGAATATCTTGGTGTTTTTGCAATGGAACTGACAAAAGCTACAGTTGAGTATCGGGAGGATGACTACGAAAAAGAACTGGTGTTTAATACGGGAAATCATAATACTGATGGTTTTGCTAGTGCTAGTTTAAATTTAGATATCATTGACGATATCACAAGAGACGGAGATGAATTTGAAATCGTACTTACCGGAGCTGTTTCTCCTATTACAGTCGCTCCATGTGATAATCAAACAATTTATGATCATTTTGCATCATATAGTATGTATTGTGATCCAACAGTCTGCAAACGATTAAAGCTGCTAAGTGATAAACTTGCTGATAAAAATTTGATGTTTAAATTTGATGGAACACATTATGCTGTTTTTGTACTGGATTTATCAGGAAAGCAAGTCACAGATTACACACTTACCTTAAAAGAGCTTGCAGATTTTGCAGAGCAAGTTTAATCAACGTAGCAATTTTAACTGATTATTTATACTTTCTAACAGACTTGGGAGTAGCAATACTCCTGAGTCGCAAATCAATATGTCAAATCATGCGTATGTCGCAAGTAAAATTCAAATTTTTTACAATTTAATAATTTGAATGGAGAATGATATATAGGGATATTTTTATATCTCTCTGTTGACATATACCAATTTTTGAAGGAATAGAGGTGGTAGTTCGTGAATCCAGTTTATATGCTTAAATGAGATGATTTTATGAAATAAAAAGAGAAAGATATTATATAGAAGTAATCGGTACACTGCTGCATTATTAATGTACCGATAGAATGGAGGAATGCGTTATATATACAGGAGCAAAAACAGAGATGTACATTGTAAAATCGTTAGAATTGACAAATTGGTTGTGCAATCGTGGTTACAAAATATTAAAGGTTGAGGATAGTGAAAAAAATCCAAAATTTAAAGTGTTTCTTTTTAAAGATACGAAGCAGTTACGAAGTAGTATTTCGGAGTATCTTTTACAGAGAGGAGTGTAATTTGATTGTCCAACGGCAACAAAAAGAAAACATGGGTATCAAACATTATAGGTGATGATTATAAAAAGTGGAAGAATGAATTTGTCATATTAGATTGCGGAACCGGAAGTGGAAAGACATATTTTTGTATTAATATTTTAGGTAAATATGCAGAAAAGCAAGGTAAAAAGATTTTGTATCTTTGTAATCGGAGAAAATTAAGGGAACAAGTATATGGGGATGTAGGGAACGCGAAGCTACAGGGAACTATATATGTAACTTCCTATCAAACATTACAGAAGAAAATTCAAAATCAAGACGGTATAGACTATTTTGATTACATAGTCGCAGATGAATGTCATTATTTTACCACGGATGCGACATTCAATGATTACACAGATATCTCATATAACTATGTGATGAATCAGAAGAAAGCGGTTGTTCTGTTTGTAAGTGCCACAGCAAAGATTTTTTTCAAGTATTTGCAAGATACAAAAAAGGTTGAAAGCAAAAACAGTTATAAATTAGACAAGGACTATTCATATGTGAAGAAACTATTTTATTATCAAGCAGATGAGTTAAAAAGTATTATCGATGATATTTTAGAAAATGAATCAGATAGTAAGATTATTGTATTTTGTAATTCTGGAGCCAGGATTATTGAAATGAGTAAGATTTACGGAGAAAAAGCAGATTACTATTGTTCAAAGACAAGTAGGAATTACAGATTAAAAAAACTATGCGGATGGATTGATGAAGATGGAAAAACTAAAGTGAATACATGCATCAAACAATATAGTAAGAATCATATTACATTTGACCGTAGAATTTTGTTTACTACATCAGTTTTGGATAATGGTGTTGATTTGAAGGATGTAAAAATTAAACATGTTTTTACAGAAATAGTTGACGTAGATACTATGATTCAATCGTTAGGACGTAAACGTAGCTTGAAAGATAAGAATGATACTTGTACTTTCTACATAAGGGAATATCAGAAAAAGGGTATACAAGGCTTTATAAATAGAATAAATAGTCAGCTTGAACCAGTAAATCTATATAAAAATAATTATGAGGAGTTTTATAAAACATACGGCGAAGGTAAAAATCGTAGTAAATTAAAACATAATAATGTATTCTATAACTTCTTTGCTCAAAAAAATAGACAGGGAGAAATCAGATTGAATGATTGTAAATATAGAAAGTATCAGCAAGATTTTGAAATGTTTTCCGCTATGAAAGAAATAGGACATAAAGCATACTTGGGACTCATACTTGAAAAAAGTTTGATTGACAATTCAGAAGATATGGTATGCGGTGTTGAAAAATTGGATATGTTCATAGAATTTCTGAAAAGTATAGAAGGAAAGCGATTGTACTCTGATGATCAGAATTTTATAAAAGAAGAGTTTGAAAACATTGGTTTGAAATTACGATACAAGGGAATCAATACATTCAATGGAGCATTAGAAGATACTTATAAGCAAAGTTATTTTTGTAGATTTTACAATGCAGATGCTGAAGGGAAAAAGTATGTTGATAAAAGACGTACTCTACCAGACGGAACAATTAATAAAAACAGGGACAAGCGTTATTGGATTTTAGAAAATCGGAAGCCACCATAGAATGAGTTTTGAATATGGTTTGGGGTTATAGGAGCTGGATAAGATAATTGTGGGGTCGTATTCACACAAATGTATATAATATACATATTTGTGGATTTGCCCCCACATAAGGGGAGCGGGGATATCCCCGAATTAATGATTATAAACAGGCATGGAAGATAGAAAGAATAGAACGGAAAGCTGAGGGCGGTTAATTCATATAAATTTTCTTGAAAAACTTTTTGACCCCCCTATTTGGGTGTAAGGCTTATAATAGAGGATTCATCCAAAAAAGGGGGTCAAGATGAAAAAGCAATATATAAAAATTCTGACTGATAAGTGAATGTAAAAACAGGAATCACGAAGAGAAAGAGACGATAGTCGATTTCTCTGAAGTGTCATCTGTCAGAGACTAAGAGATTATATGTAGAGGAGATAAAAGGAATGGCATTGAATAAAGAAGAAAAGGCGTTATTAAAAGAAAAGAAATTGACATATCATATGATGATTTTGTGTTTGGTAACATGTGAAGAGTTGATTAATAAAAATGCTTACTTGAGTAGAAAGTGGGGAAATTATTTAAAAAATTCGGTAGAAGGTAATTCCTATGAATATTATAAGCAAGAGTGGATGGATTACAGAGAAAAGATACGTTCTGTATTGAAAGAAAAATACCAAATGAGAAATGTTATAAGAGATGTAAAAGGGTGTAAAGATAAAGCCTCCCAAGAAGATGTTAAAAGAATTGTTACTCTGATTGATGATGGAGAGTACGTCTTAGTCTCTGACAGTAGGCAGTAGTCCTTTATCTGCTGGCGCAGCTAAAGTCTACTGATTCGCAACTCACTAAAGTGAGCTGCACTTTATTCGATTTAAAATGAAAAATATAGGACTTTTTGGAGCGTAAAAGTACGTAGATTAACGTATGAGATTGTAGATATTTATATGAAGGGAGAAATGGAGTTTTGGTAAAAATAGAAGATTTAGTTATTGATAAAGAATTTGAGAAATTATTACCGGTACTAACTCCGGATGAATTTTATAAATTAGAAAAGAGTATTTTAAAGAATGGATTATTAGATCCGATAAAAATTTGGCAAGATCCAAAAACAAAGCAATGGGTGATTATTGATGGGCATAATCGTTACAAGATTTTGAAGAAAAATAATATTTCACGGAGGTATTGGTGTGACTACAAGATTTTGTATGAAGATGAATTACCTACAAGGGAAGATGTAAAACAATGGATGTTGGAACAACAACTTGGACGAAGAAATCTTTCTGAGGCAGAGAGATATGAAATAGTACAGAAATTTAAAACTGTAATAAAGCAGAAAGCAAGGGAAAATCAGTCATCCGGTGGCAAAGGTTTGTCAAATTTGTCAAAAGTTAATACGAGAAAAGAGATGGCTAAAGCTGTTGGTGTTTCGGAGGGTACATATCAGAAAATGGAAAGAGTTATGGAATCTGATAATGAAGAATTGAAACAGAGATTACGAGAAAAGAAAATTTCAGTAGACAAGGCATATCAAGAGGTTCATAGCAAGAAGAAGCCAAGTTATACACCATTGCAGCAGATTCAAAAAATAGATGACCGTTTGGATGAAGTAGACAGAGAAATAAATGAATTAAATGTAGAGAAACGAGAGTTAATACGAAGAAGATTATCTATATTTGAAGCATTAGATATTCCGTGCGAATTGAAATATGAATTTGTGGAGAAAGATCCTTATTTGATAAGCAGAAAATGTAAATTTTATATTGAGGTTAATGGTTATAGACAAAACTATGTCGAGTGCAATGTTTATTATGATGTAAATCCTGCTGATATATGGATGAGTAAAATCCCAGAAAAGTATAAATGTGATTTTATTATGCTATGGCAGAAAGCACATAAAGAAGATATAGAATGGCATAAAAAACAAGAAGAGGAAAGAAATAGAGAGTGGGAAACATTTAAGAAGGAATATAAGGAATCTATGGAAATAGATTTAAAAACATCAAAAGATTTTTATAAACAATGCTATCGTGTATTGGCAAAGAGTATACATCCTGATACTGGTGGAGATTTAGAAGCAATGCAATATTTGAATCAATTGAAATCTATTTGGGGAGTGTAATTATTTTGAATAAGTAGAAGTATCCATCGTTTCAAAGAATCCGTTGATTTTATTGATTTAAAAGGTATGCGCGAGACGCATACCTACGAATTAATTGGTAGTTTAGGTTATGCAAAGCAATCTATCACTTGTATAAAAATTGTCAAAAATTGTACGTTTTTTGCACCATGTAGTGTTTATGGGGGTTTTTGACATTGGTGGTTCAGCAAAGAAGGTTGGAAGGCGAATAAAAGAATTGGAGAGATTGTATGGTATTAGGGAAGGTAGACCAGAAAAACTACCGAATAATTCGGTAGTTACACAATCAGACCTTGCATCCCAACTTGGGATTTCAGTAGACACTCTTCAAAACTACAAGATGCTTTCAGATATGATTCCTGAACTGGAAGAATAACTCGACAGTTTGTCGATTAGGATAATTATTTACGGTCAGATGGATAATCTGGTAAAGAGTTAAAGCAAGATGGTGTTTACTATCTTGTCTCTGCCTCCAACATAAAGGTACGGAGGAAGAATTATATGACATTGAAAGAAGAATTTATAGATATGTTATCGTTGATAAATCCAAACATAACAGAAGATTCATATGAAGAAGATTATGTGATTGAAGAAGATTGCTTTATGGAAGTCTGTAAAAAAACTGGAAAAGAGACTACATATAGTAATGAATGCTCCGAATGTGAATATTGTTTGGATGATTGTAATTGTGAATATAAGCTTTTTAAAAAAGTTGATATATATTTGTGGTCTGGTTCTGAAGATAGTAGGGGTTATATTTTCAAGAAAGATTCTGATACTCTGAATGTGTCAAATATACACTACATAAATAATCGAAAACAGTTAGTGAAAGAAATGTCTATTCTTAAAAAGGAATTTGATTCTTTTAGAGATGAATATGCAGCTTATGCGAAACGTATTCAAGAATATAAAAAATATATTGCAGAATTTGTAGATGAAGTTACTAGTGAATTTTCTGTATTTGAAAATGTAGATAAGGACATAATTCCGGTTATATTTAGTGAAGATTATAGAAGAGATCACGATTGGAAGAAAGAAACTTTTACAGGCGGTGATTTTCGTGCGCGCGGAAGCCAATCAGTAATTCATATATATAATTCATGGAGTTCCAATGTAGAAAAAATAAAACAGTCAATCAGGCATGAGATTTTACATTATCTGTTATGGTGTATTGCGCCTCTTGCCAACTTGTGTGCAGATGATTCTGGAATTTTTCATTACTTTTGTGATATATATGATGCTGGTGCTTATAAGAAAATGGATAAAGACAATACAGAGGTATTTGAAATGATGAGTGAATATGATAAGGAAGAAGTAGATAAATGTTTGAAACAGTTTTTAAAGAATAGTAGTCAGGAATCTAATTAGGCTCGATTGATGGAGATGCAGAAATTAGTAAACAATCAAGAAACTCTTACATCTATGGAAGTAGCTCAGATGGTAGGGAAAGAATATAAGGCTCTATTAAGAGATATTCGTATATATCAATCAATTAGGAGAGCGCAAAACTGCGCTGTACTAATTTCTTTACGGAATCTACATAAGTGCTGTGTCTAAAAAGTGGAGAGCGCAGATAGAGGTGTTGCCGAAATGGAAACACCTTCTGGTAAGCAAAAAATGACTATTATTAACGAATCAGGTCTTTATGCTCTTATCTTCGGGTAGAAAATTAGGATCAGCGAAGAGATTTATATGGTCTAATTCTTGACCATAGTTACAAAAGTAAAACATGAATAGGAGTGATAATTATTTACGATACGAAAATCAAATATTTAAAGGTAATGGACAAGCTATATAGGGTTGCAGATATTTCGTTTTATTATAAAACAATCCGTGCCGTAGAAACAGGACATCAGATTGCAGATGTTCCGGAGCATGTGATTTTTGAGATTTCTGATTTTGCAGATTTTAAAATTACACTTGTCAATAATAATGGGTATTTTGCATCAAATGAACCTATTTTTGAATTTTATATCTCAGGTGGAGTATTTGTAGACTGAACTGGTTTACTATCAGATTTGGACGTTACAGTATTAAAATACTTTAGTAATATAGTGATAAAAGTAATTAAGGAGTGGATGAATTGGGAGCAGTTAAGATATGGAGCGTACAAGCAAATAGTTTATGGAGAGTAAATAGAGGAGACAAAAATGCATTTTTGGATTTAAAAGATGCGTATCTTAATGAGAGTTTGTTTTTGAAATATATGATGAAGCATGGTTTTTTGACAAATAAACAAAATAGAGTAAAAGATATCGTATTACTTAAGTTTGATTATGGAGTAAAAGAAACAGAAGATCATGCTAAAATGACTGCTGCCGAACTCAGGGAGCAGTTATATAAGGACGGCGTAGACATTACATGGGATACATGTGATAAAACAGGAGCAATAGTTGCAAGTGATACTATACACTATAAAATGCTTATGCGTAGTCCAGGTAAAGCCAAAAAAGGTGAATGTTATTTTATAAAAGACAATTTGTTGGAGGTTGCGCGGAATTATTTGACAATGGGATTGTATGATAAGATACCAGATGATAATGCTCCTATTGTTGAGCTATCAGCTTATGATACATTAGTCACGGCAACGGCAATGGATTATATACATATCCCATTAAAAAATATCTTGATTATAAAAGATCAGGAGGTTGAGTCTCAGATTCCGGCTGTAGTTGTAAAATCTGTGTATAATCAAGAGACGGGCAGAAAAGAATGTATGGTGTCTCGTGATGATAAAAATGCAAAAGTTGTTAATGTGCTGTGGGATGGTATGGGATTGATTGATGAGTCTATATTTCCGTCCGATAGGGGGATGGATGGATTTATTTATTGCAGGAGTCATTTTTTTAAATCTTGTTTGTTTCGTGGAAATATCGTGCAATTTTTAAAAGATTATTATAAGGAAGAGTACGAAACAGAATCTGTAAAAGATATGTTTGGTAATAAAATAAAAGTAAAAGACATCCGAGTAATCATTACAGATAAGTCTATTAAGTGGATTAAATTTACTGATATGATGGGTAGCACTCCTAAAGAGGCATATCAATATTACAAAAAAATACTGAAGAAATATAAAGAAGAATTTGCAATTGTAAAAACCGCCCATGCAAGTAAATGGGGAGATCTACAGAGAAGTTCTTATCAAATAAACAATAGTTTGCCTTGCACGGACACAGAAACATTACAAAAGATTGCAAGTACATCAGTTGATTACTGCAATAACTTAAAAACAGATCATGGATTTTTTATGGAACATTTAAAAAGGACTGCTCAAAGTTATAGCACAGAAAATGTCTGGATTGCGCTTGATGAGATTAATAGTAATTTTAAAAATACAAAATATTTTAAGAGCAAAAAGAACAGTGTTATAAGTAAATTTAAAAATGAAAGGTTAAAACTCGGCAAGTTATTGTACCACGGGGACAATCTTACTTTATGTGGTAACCCTCTGGCATTAATAAAAAATGCAGTTGAAGTTGATGGGTGGAAGAATGAAAACTGCTTTACAGTGCAGCAGGATTATATTGAGTGCTACACAAGAAGATTTTCTTCGGGTGTCATGTTGGCAGGATTCCGTAATCCTCATAATTCCCCAAATAATATTTTGTCACTAAAAAATGTTTATCCGGAAGAGTTGATAAAATATTTTCCTTATTTGGGAGAAAATGTACTTGTTGTTAATGGGATTAGTACAGATGTGCAGGCGCGCGCAAATGGAATGGACTATGATACAGATTCTTTTTTTGTAACAGATCAACCGGAGATAGCAATGCTGGCAAAGTCTGCTTATGTAAAATATCCAACTATTATTAATGATATTCCTTTAACGGCAGAAAAAAAGCAAACTTATTGTAAAAATCTAACATCATATGCATTAATGGATAACAACATTGCAGCATCACAGTATGCAATAGGTCTATCAAGTAATGTTGCCCAGCTTGCCCTTAGTTATTACTATGACTTAATGTCCAAAAATAAAGAGAATGAAGAAGATTTGAAATCTCTGGAAGATATTTTTATTATTTGCTCAGTATTGGCTCAGGTTGCAATTGATTCTGCCAAGAGGACATTTGATATTGATGTGAGTGCTGAGTTAAAAAGATTAAAAAGGTCACTGAATCAGTTTGTTAAAAAATATGATATTGCTAAATATCCTAAATTTTATGCAGATATCCAAAATAAGCTAAAAAATTATTATGTTAAATCTGATGAAGTCGATGAAACGATTAGTTGTCCAATGCAAATTATATATGACATTTTGGATAAAGAGATTATTGATTTGCGGTGTGTCAAAGACTATAGCACATCTACATATGATATGGCGGCTTTGTTTAGCGGATGCACTGGTATAGGTAAAGACAGCAAGCAGTTTAAAAAAATTATTTCTTACGTGGAAGAGTACGAAAAAACTGTAAGCGCAGAAGATAAAACGGCAGAAGATTATAGTAAAAATGTAAAGATAAAGTTTGATGAATGTATTAAAAAAATCAATAAACTTAAGATAAAACAGCAGACGATGGTCGCGTTGGTTAAATATGCTTTTACCAACTCATCCAAGATTTGTGACCGCATATTAGTTGTTCTATTTAATAGTGATAAGGATAATTTTTTGAAATGTTTTATATCTGATCAAAATTTAGATAAAATTCCCGAAAAAATTGCGTAAACGTAATAAATATATGGATTTCTGAAATGTCCCTATGAAATATAGGAGATTATTTTATACAAAACAATGATAGAAAACATTGTTTTTGAACACACGTGAACGGATCGTAAGCTTAGTAGCGTGTATTTTTTTTATCAAAAATAATAAACATATAAAATTTTTAAATAAAAGGAGGAAAACACATGACACAGGAAGAATTAAGAGAGTTATACATTAAGAGGTTAGAACGGGAAAAACAGACTTATATTAGTAAAAAAACTCAGATTCATTCAACAATTCTATCAAAATTTAAAAAAGGAAAAATTGATCTTTACCCACATCTTTTTGAGAAATTAGAAAAATATCTAACAGATTAAAAATCTAAATCAAATCTTTTAGGCTAATTCAGCCAAAAATTCAAATTAATAAAACTGGAGGACTGTTAATGGATACAAAAGAAATCTTAAAAAGAATGAACAAAGGTGATATTTTGTCAGTAAATATCGATGAAAGAATATTAATTTCCGGAAAACTTATTGATTTATGTTATATAAAACCGATTGATGACGAAGATTATTATTTATTTAAAATATCATATAACAACAATGTTTTTGATTTAGATTCAAGAATTATTGCTATTAATACATGGACGGAGACTATTGACGGAGAAGTTATTTGGCATGATGAATTACGACATCGAATTGAAGAAAAAAAGAAAAGATTACTTAAAGCATGTGGCTTTAAAGAAAATATTTCTGTAAAAGAATTGATAGCCAAAATTGTAAATTTGTGGGATTTTTGTGATGAAGAAGAAAAAGAAATTATCCTATCTCTGCTATCGACATATAATTTTGATGATGTGCTTATTGATATTATAGATAAACTTACAAAATATAAAAAAAGGAATATAGAGCTGTCTGATTGGAAGTTAGAATTTAAAAACAGGTTATTAGATAAATTTGGTGCTAATTCTGACAAGATCGTCTTTGATTTGTTGGAAGGTAAATAGGAGGGGAGTATGTCTAAAGATTATAAAATAAGGATACAAGCTGAACTTGATACAGAAAAAGCAAAAGAAGATTTAGATAAATTTGCCAAGCAAGAAAAAGAAATTAAATATAAGGCAAAAGTAGATACGTCAGAAATAGACGAAATCAACAAAAAAATGAAACCGAAGAAAGCTGAATTTAAAGCCACGGTATCCGGCACAGAAAAGATAAGTAAAATGAAAAAGGATATTGATGGAGCAAAAAGGTCAGCGGATGGATTAACGGATTCTTTTAAAAATATCTCAAAAGTAGGATTGCAGATTGATTTATTTCAAGAAATTGAGAAGCAAGCTAAAAATGCAGTACAAGCAATAGAGGATATTGACAAAGCCATTGTAAGCCTCCAAATGGCAACAAATGCTTCGTATGATAATATGCGTACATTGATGAGTGATTACAATACAATAGCAAAAGATATGGGTGCAATTACCACTGAGGTTGCAAAAGGTGCTGATGATTGGCTCAGACAAGGTGAATCAATTGCAAATACTAATAAGCTTGTAAAAGACTCAATGGTTTTAAGCAAGGTTGCAGAAATTGATTCCGAAACATCAACAAAGCAACTTACTGCCATGATGAAGGGATATAAAAAAACGGTCGATGAGGTATCACAGATCAATGACGCTTTGACATCAATTGACCTGGCTGCTGCTGTAGATGCAGGCGGATTGGCTGAGGCTACAAGTAGGGTAGCTGCGTCAGCTGATTTAGCTGGAGTATCGCTGAATAGATTATTGGGTTATGAAGCAGCAGTGGGAGAAGCATCACAAGAGGGAATGAGTGTAATTGGTAACTCATTTAAGACAATCTTCCAAAGAATGGGAGATATTAAAGCCGGGAAACTTGAATTAGTCGATGAAGACGGTACAATTGAAAAACTATCTGATGTTGAACTTGTATTAGATAACGTAGGGATTAAGCTAAGAGATTCGGCAAATGAATTTAGAGATTTTGATGATGTTTTAGATGATACAGCAAAGAAGTGGGAAACAATGTCGGGTGTACAGCAACGAGCAGTAAGTAAAGCGTTTGCTGGTACAAGACAGATGAACAGATTTCAACTCCTCATGGAAAACTATAATAAGGCATTGGATTATGAAAAGATAGCAAATAAATCTGAAGGTACAGCACTGAAAAAATTTGAAGACAACTATCTTAATTCTATAGAAGCGAAACAAAAAAGTTTACAAGCAAGCTTTGAATCTTTAGCTTTTAATACAATCAGTAGAGAGTCATATGCCGGAGTAATTGAAGCAACAACAGCATTAGTAGAATTTTTAGATAAAACTAACCTCGTAAAAGGCGCACTTGCAGGTCTTACAGTAGGTGGAGGAGCAAAAGCATTTCTTTCCATAACAAATGGAATTACTGAAGTGGCTATGCACATGCAAAATTTCCAGAAGTCTTTAGAATTATTAGATGCTGGTAATATTAGTGCAGAGAGTATCGAGAAATTAGCATCTTATACAGATGGACTTTCCAAATCTCAGTTAAAAGCAATTGTATCTTCAAAAGAATTAACTGCTGCCCAACGATTACAGATACTGACTGCATCAGGAATGGACGAAGCCACAGCGAAAGCTACCCTCGCAACAATGGGATTATCCACAGCAGAGGCAACAGCTACGACAAGTACAATTTCACTTAGTACCGCCTTCAAAGGGTTATTCAGCACATTGTTAAGTAATCCCATGTTTTTAATTGGAACAGCAGTCACAGCCGGAGTATCTGTATGGCAAAGCTATAAAAAATCCGTTGAAGAAGCTGTCTCTTCAGCACAGAGTGCAGGACAGAACTTTTCAGAAAACACGTCTTTACTTAATGATCAAATCAATAAAGTTCGGGAGCTAAAATCAGCTTTAGCATCTGGAACATTGTCGGAGCAAGAATCAGCTCAAGCAAAATCACAATTATTAGAAATACAAAAGAAGTTAGTTTCAACTTACGGAGAACAGGCAAAAGAAATTGATCTTGTCAATGGTTCATTAAAGGAACAAATCGCATTAATGAATGAACTGGCAGTTAAAGATTCCAATGAATATTTAAATGAAAATAAAAAGGGAATTGACAAAGCAAGAAAAGAAATGGAGAAAAATCGTCATTTTTATCTTGGAGATTATGAACCAAATACAGATGCTGGGAAGAAGTTACAAAATATTATTGATAAATATAAAGAACTTGGAATTGTCAGTGTGATAGATGGAGGATTTGGCTCGATAGCGTTTGAAGGAAATGTAACGGATGCAAAAGATGTTATAAATGATTTTCTGACAGATGTCCGTGTATTGTCTGAAAAAACAGGCGATAAATATGGATTTTTGGACGGAATTGAAACATATGCATCTGGAGAACTTGGAAAAGTAAGAGAAGTCATTGATGAATATGGAGAAATTTATAATTCTGCTTTGCAAGCTGATATAATATCAAAGGGATTCGGAGAAAATAGTCCGGCTACCATATACAAAAAGTACGGAGAAGCTATTGAGGAATATAATAATGCATTATCAAGTGGAGACACATCCAAAATTGATAAAGCAAAATCTTCATTCGATAAAGTACAAAGTTCTGTGAGGGGTGTATTAAAGCAGTACCCAGAGTACAAGACCTTATTTAATGAGCTTGGAGATACATTAAATGAATCTGCAATTCAAGCTATAAAGTTTGGAGATGTGTTAAAAGAAGATAAGTTTAAAGGTATCACAGAACAGTTAAAAGCATTGAAAGATGTGGATTTATTAGGCGTGAATTTTTCTGATGATGTTACATCAGACGCAGAGACAGCGTTAAAATCTGTAGTAGACAAAGCAATTGAACTTGGAATTGTTTCTGATGAATCATCAGAAAGTATAGCAAAAGTAGTAGAGCTGTTGGTTACATTAGGTTATACAGGGACACAATCTACTGAGAGTTTAGCGCAGAGCTTTGAGAAAGCAAATACATCTATTCAAAATGCTATTGCCAATGCTGGAAAGCTGAATGATATTTTAGAAGAGTCTATGAGCGGTTCAGGTATTTCTGGTGATAGTATAAAAATATTCCGTGAAATGTTTGGAGAAGACGCAGAAAACGCCTTAGAACGTACTGCAAATGGATATCATATAAATAAGGAAGCTTTAGCTGCTTTACAAAAACAGCAGGAAGAGATGACAGAGACAGATTACCTTAATGCTTTAAATGATCAATTCACTGCACTTAGAGATATTGAGGCACAAATAGCTACAGCTCAGTTATTTGAGAGAGATACATCAGGCTTAGAGGCTTCAAGGAATGAG
>JAGZJD010000001.1 GCA_018365895.1 Lachnospiraceae bacterium
TTTTTTCTTTTCCAGAAAACTTTTTTGTTGATCGGAAGCCCTGTCTTGCGACAGCTCGTTTATATTATCACTCTCTGGTACGATTGTCAACATTTTTTTACAATTTTTTCTAATTTTTTTTAAATATTTTTCTATTACTATTTTACCATTCTTCCTGTGCTGTTCTGAACATACGAAATGAGACAGAAGTTTAGTCCTCTGTCTCACAATTTCTTATGATCTTTCTTTTTTCATTCAGTCTCTGCGCGATTTTCAAGTTTTCTGAAAAGGCGCATTAATACAATTACAGCTGCAACGGCTAGTACAAGTTCTGCCATAAACTGCGTATATGCAAGTCCATATAACGGGAAGATTGCATTTAAAATATAAATCGCCGGTATCTCCAAAATAATTTTCCGCATAATCGCAAATCCCAGAGCATGCTTTCCCATTCCTACTGCCTGAAATACTCCGACTGCCAGAAAGTCCATGCACAAAAATGGTAATCCGATACAAAATCCTCGCAAAAATCTTGTTCCATATGCGATAATTGTTTCATTTTCCATAAAGAGCGAGATTAATTTTCCAGCTCCCACATAGTAACCAATTGCTACCACAGCAAGAAATCCAAGAGAAATTCTTGCTGAAAAAAGAAGCGTTCCTTTCATTCGTTTATAATTTCTACTGGAATAGTTATAACTGATCAATGGCATGATTCCCTGCGACATGCCCATTGCAATGTTCATTGGAACCATATTGATTTTCTGGGTGATACCCATTGCTGCAACTGCGTCTGCTCCAAATCCTGCTGTAAAATTATTCAAAATTGTCATTCCGGTAACATTGAGCAGATTTTGGATCGATGCCGGAATTCCTACTCCGCAGATTCCAAGCACAATCCCTCTTTTGAACTTACACTGCGAAGGCTGGATACATACATATGTTGATTTCTTTCTCATATACAAAAGTACAAAGAAATACATACAGGCAAAGCAATTTGAAATACATGTTGCCATTCCTGCTCCCGCGGCTCCCATATCCAATCCCTGCGGCAAAATAAAAATCGGATCTAAAATCATGTTCATCAAACAGCCGCTCATTGTCCCAATGCTTGCATGAAGCGAGGCACCTTCTGCCCTTACCAAATAGGCCATCACAACATTTAAGATAGACGGCACCGCGCCGAAATTAACCGTCCATTGCAAATATGCTGCCGTTGCCTCTGCTGTTTTTACGTCTGCGCCAAGTATATTTAAAAGAGGTATTTGTCCAAATGTACAAAGAAGTGAAAATACAATCCCGCTAAACAATGCACTGTAGAATCCAACCGCCGAGCTTTTATATACGGTATCATAATCTTTCCGTCCAAGTGCTCTGCTCATCATACTGGAACTTCCCACGCCAAAAAGATTATTCACTGCATTAAAGGCAAGCAGTACCGGTGCTGCCAATGTTACAGCTGCATTTTCTATCGGATTATTCAGCATTCCTACAAAATATGTATCTGCCAGATTATAAATAACCATAACAAGAGAGCTCAAAATTGTAGGAACAGATAACTGTGACACTGCCTTTGGAATTGGCACAGTTTCAAATAATTCCAATCTCTTTTTATTCTTCATAATTCTTTCCGTCATCCTGACTTGTGTAATTTGTTCTGCAATAAATTGATTGATCGCTAATATCAAGATCTTTTCCATCTAATACCGCTTTTATGAGCCTGTCTTTCTGATCATACACTAGTTTCAGTGAGAAAAACGGAACCTGATCCGCCAGCAATTTCAAAAAAATCTTATCTCCCTGCCAAAGATTTAATTCACTGACACGATCAATTTCAATCCATTCCAGTTCACCTTCATCGCACACGATTGGCTCTCCCGAAAAATCATCTGCCGTAAAAAGTGACATATATTCCGTAATGCCCTTTTCTGTAACAAAAGTAACAATTCCTCGATACCGGTAAGATGTCAACGTATATCCGGTCTCTTCCTTTACTTCTCGTAACACACATTCTTCCGGGCTTTCATCCTCTTCAAAATGTCCTCCGACTCCAATCCATTTATCTTTATTAATATCATTTTCTTTCACTGTTCGATGGAGCATAAGATATTTTCCATCGCGTTCTATATAACACAATGTACTCAATTTGTGCATACTACTGCCTCCCTCAACTTGTTCTGTTTTCTATCTTATCATAGATGAAATTTCCTTTCCAGCAAAAAAGGAATTACTTCATCAACATAATCCTGATAAAGCAATCCCTTTTCTTATCTCTGTTCGAAACTTTTTTCTGTTTTTTATTTTTAGATTCTTGTAATAACTCCTGTTACAAGCTCTTTAAACTGTTTTGCCACACGGTCAGCTGTTTCCTGTACTTCTTTGTGATTCAGCTGTTCTTTTGACATACCTGCTGCCAGATTCGTAATACAGGAGATACCGCACACTTCCATTCCCATATGATGTGCTGCCATTGCCTCACATGCTGTGCTCATACCTACTGCGTCACCGCCCATCGCTCTGCAGAGACGCACTTCTGCCGGTGTCTCATAGCTTGGTCCGGTAAACTGCACATAAACGCCTTCCTGAAGCTTAATCTGCAGTTCTTCCGCAGTTTTGCGGATAATATCGCGCATACGCTTACTATACACTTCACTCATATCCGGAAATCTTGCTCCAAGTTCATCCAAATTCGGTCCGATCAGAGGACTTGGTACACCTGTTGTAATATGATCAGTGATCATCATGAAATCACCCGGCTGAAATTCAAAGTTCACTCCGCCTGCAGCATTCGTCAAAATCAGTTTTTTGGCGCCGAGCATTCCCATTAATCTTGTCGGAAGCACAACATCTGACATTGGATACCCTTCATAAAAATGTACTCGTCCCTGCATAATCACAACCGGAACCTGATTCACATATCCAAATACAAATCTTCCTTTATGTCCCGCCACAGTAGATGTCGGGAAACCTTCAATCTCTGTGTATGCGATCGTCTGCTCGATCTGGATTTCATCTGCATAATCGCCAAGTCCTGATCCAAGAATCACTGCTACTTCCGGCTGAAAATCTATTTTCTTTTTAATACTTTCTACACATGTCATTAATTTGTTATATACTTCGTTCATCACTAACCTCTTTTCCGCTTATTCCGTTTCCATAACGGCAGCAACTATTTTTTTCAATGCAAGATACTGCTCATAATCAATCAGTATCTGATTTCCTTCTTTTGTGAGCATTCCCTCTTCCGAAAACTTTTTCACAGCGCGATTAATCGTTTTCAGACAAAGTCCTGTACCATTCGCCAGGCTCTGACGTCCGCCACGCACACGAAGCACACCGTTTCTCGCATACCGTTCATAACGCTCTGTCAGAAGCATTGCTAACCTATCTGAACCTTGAAGAAACAAAAGCGCCCTTCCCTTTCTTCCATCTTCCAAAAGATACTCTCCAACGCGCTTTGCCTCCTGTTTCAATGCATGAATATCTGAACTCATCCAACGCTCAAATATTGCCCTAGGTATTTTCACGACTGTACATTTCGTAACTGTCCGCAATGTCGTACGATATGTGTCCAAATCCATAATAAATTCCATTCCACCCATAGCATATACTTTGTCAAAGCGCATAAACTCATATGTAATTCCACAAAATCGATAATCAATTGCTTCAATTGTTCCTTTTCCAATAAAGTAGATATTATCTACCGGAGCATTTTCTCTCACGAAAATCACATTCTTATCCATTTCCTCAATCTGAAATGAATCCAGAAGCCACAAGGGCGCTCCTTTAAAATATTCTTTGAACTGTTCCTGCCTGTCTTTATCAACGTCTTTCAGAAATGGCAGCGCTTCATATAATGTTTTATATCCCACTCATTTCTCCTTCCTCACATTTTGCAGCTATTTAGCGGATTTCCCGGCCACTCTTTCCATAAGTCTTTCAATCTTTCCTGACAGAAACTGAATAACAGGTCCCGCTGTTACTGCCGTGATCACAGTAATAACTCCCAACTTTCCTCCAAGCAAGAAGCCGATTGCGATACATCCCACATCAAATGAAATTTTTACTACTTGAAACTCTTTCTTTGTTTTATCCCGAAGAACCATAACAAGTCCGGTAAATGGATCAAGCCCCATATCCGCCGTAATAAACATTGCGACTCCAAGATACATGAGCGTACACCCAACTACCGCCCCTATCATCTGTGTCAAGAGTGTTCCTGTTCCAAATATTATTTGATAAATTTTTCCTCCAACGCTTACCGCATTGCCATAAAACAGCAAATGAATGAGCGTTCCAATGCTGACATAATGTTTTTCTGCCAAAAAAACTATTATGATCAGCACGATATTTACGATATTTGAAGTCATCCCAAGCTGCTCCGGCGACAGATTAGCCGCATTTCGGATCCCATCATAAACAATTCCTATCGGATCATTTCCAAGCGCCGCTGAAGCATTAAAAGAAACACCTATGCCGATAAAAATAATCCCTGCAATCCCCAGAAGCATTTTCGCTGCTTTATCTTTATTCCATCGCATACTTTTCTCCAAAACGCTATATCAGTTGTTGCAAAATAGAAGTACCTATCGTTCCTTCCGGCATTTTCACACCGAAATTTTCTGCTATAGATGCTCCGATTACAGCAAATGTATCTGTCTCTTCCAATGCACCGCCTTCTTTCATTTGTTTTGCGTAGGCAATAAACGGTACATACTCTCTTGTATGGTCAGTTCCTGTATATGTCGGGTCATTTCCATGATCTGCCGTCAGAATCAGAAGGTCATCTTCCCGAAGTGTTTCCAGAAGTACTCCGAGATTCTTATCAAATTTCTCAATTTCCTCAGCATACCCTTTCACATCTCTTCGATGTCCCCAAAGAGCGTCAAAATCAACAAGATTTACAAAACACAAACCATTAAAATCTTTTTTACTAATCTCAATCGTCTGTTCCATTCCATGCACAGAACTATTAGAGTGGTGCGCCTCTGTCACACCTTCACCGCAGAAAATATCATTAATCTTACCAACGCTGATTACGTCAAATCCGTCGTCCTTCAGCGCATTCAGCACTGTCTTTCCTGTCGGTTTTAACGCATAATCATGACGGTTGCTCGTACGTTTAAACTCACCTTTTTTCTTACCAATATAAGGTCTTGCGATTACACGCCCGACACGCCATTCATCCTTCATCGTAATCTCTCTTGCAATTTCACAGCATCGATAGAGATTCTCGAGATCAAATGTTTCCTCATTTCCACAGATCTGAAGTACAGAATCTGCAGATGTATACACGATCATAGCGCCTGTCTCGATTTCTTCTTCTCCCAATTCCTCGATGATCTCCGTTCCGCTTGCACTCTTATTTCCGATAACTCGTTTCCCGCATCGTTTCTCCAATTCTTCAATCAATTCTTTTGGGAAACCTGTTTCTGTAAAAGTTTTAAATGGTTTTTCTGTATGAATCCCCATCATTTCCCAGTGTCCTGTCATCGTATCTTTGCCATTACTTGTTTCTGCCATTCGCATATAACGTCCAAGCGGATGTTCTACACCTTCCATTTTTCCACCCTTATGCAGATTCAGCATTCCAAGCTTCTGAAGATTCGGAATCTCAAGCGTTTCCATCTGTTCCAAAATATGTCCAAATGTATCTACACCCGTATCTCCAAATCTCCCAGAATCCGGCATGGCTCCAATTCCCAGAGAATCTAATACAATCACAAAAACTCTCTTATATTTATTCATCCTGTCTCACCTCATACTATCTGTTATTCTGCTCAAATTCTGTAATCTTGCGATATAATTTCTGTTTTATATCATCTGATGCAAAAGCAGTATCTGCCGCATTTTTCATCAAACGAATCAAGTCTACATCCTTCATTCCATATGTGTTTTGAATAAATTCTAATTCTTTTGTCATGGAAGTGTTGCTGACAGTACGATTATCTGTATTAATACTTACAGAAAGTCCTGCCTTTAAAAACTCCCGCAGCGGGTATTCTTCCGGACAGCTTACCGCCTTTGTCTGAAGGTTACTGATCGGACACATTTCAATTCCGATCCCCTCTTGCCTAATAAGCTTTTGCAGTCCCGGATGCCCCCGCATCGCAATTCCATGTCCAATTCTTCCGGCTCCTGCTTTTACTGCGTCTGCAATATTCTGCGCACTTCCACATTCACCTGCATGTATCGTAAATGGCATACCGAGTGCTTTTGTTTTTTGGAACAGCTCCATAAATTCTGTCATTGGATACTGTGCCTCTGCTCCAGCCAAATCGGCTGCACATACACCTGCGCCAAGAAACTCTCTTGCATCACGAATCATCTTAAAATTCTCTTCTTCACTGTGATGACGCATCGCACATGTGATAACATTGTACTCGATTCCAAATGCTTTCTTTCCCCGTTCAAGTCCCCGCAGCAGCGCTTCGAGTACCTGTTTTGTTCCCATTTTCTCTGTCACAGAAAAAAGCGGTGCAAATCGTATTTCTGCATAACATACTTCTTCTGCGCTCATCGTCTTTAATACATCATAACCTGCCCCTTCAAGCCCTTCTTCATCTTTCAGGCACGCACACGGCAGTTCAAATTTTTCCAGATATTCCACAAGACTCTTACAGTCTGCAGACACGGAAAGTTCCTCTTCAGACACATCTCTTCCAAGATGTGTCTGAATGAACTCTTTGCTGAGTGAACCATCCAGATGACAATGCAGTTCTATTTTAGGCAGACGTTTCAATTCTTCTGCTCGCATACTCACATTCTCCCTGTTTATCAGTTTATTTACACCAGATTTCCCGGCCCGAATCCAAGCGGAAGCAATTGCTCTAGTGTAAAAATGTCATAATGTTCTTTACTCGTTGCTAAAATAATCTGAAACTCTTTTGGATTGCAGAATTCCATCATAACCTGACGGCACACCCCACAAGGCGACGCATAATCCGTTAGGATTCCTTCTCTTCCACCTACGATACAGATTGCCTCAAATTCTCTGACACCTTCGCTTACCGCTTTAAAAAACGCAGTTCGCTCTGCGCAGTTCGTCGGTGTGTACGAAGCATTTTCAATATTGCACCCTGTATAAAGTGCTCCATTCTTCGCAAGCAAAGCTGCACCGACTTTATATCCTGAATACGGTGCGTAAGAAAAATTCAGCTGTTCGACCGCAGTTTCAATCAATTTCTCTATGAGTTGTTTGTCCATCTGCAGATCCCTCCGAAATCTTAATATCCTGTTGCCTCTTCATTTTTCACAAGTTTGATCATTCTGCTTGTTCCTAAGCGCTCTGCACCAAGTGCAAGAAATTTCTCTGCATCTTCCAAAGCTGAAATTCCTCCGGCAGCCTTCATTTTTACGTTTGGACCGATATGTTTTGCAAACAATTCAATATCTTCAAAGGTAGCTCCCGCTTTTGAAAAACCTGTAGAAGTCTTAATATAATCTGCACCTGCATTTGTTACAAGTTCACACATTTTTACTTTTTCTTCTTCCGTCAAAAGACATGTCTCAATAATCACTTTTAAGATCTTTTCTCCGCACGCTGCTTTTAATGTACGGATTTCCTCTTCTACAAGATCATATTTTTTATCTTTCAGCCAGCCGATATTGATTACCATATCAATCTCTTCTGCACCATTTGCAATTGCATCTTTTGTCTCAAATTCTTTTGTTTTTGTTGTCATATATCCGTTAGGAAATCCGATTACTGTACATACCGGAATCTTTCCTTCCATATATTCAGCTGCTTCTTTTACATAGCTTGGCGGAATACATACAGACGCTGTCTTATATTCCATTGCCTCATCACAAATCTGTTTAATTTCTTCCCAAGTAGCAGCCTGTGTCAATAATGTATGGTCAACATGTTTTAAAATTTCTGAATGATTCATCGTTTCCATCTCCTCTTTAATTTTCCTTTGCCTGATCCTTTTTGATTAGCTCGCGGATTGCATCAACTGCAACCTGGATTGCTTTATCTGTATCATGTACAACCGGATTTTCCAATCCCAACTTCTCTCTTTCCTGATTAGCAACAACAAGGAAACAGGAACCAGCGCGCACGCCGAGATAACTTGCCACAATAAAAAGTGCTGCTGATTCCATCTCAGACGCCAGACATCCAAGACGTTTCCATGCTTCCCATTTATTCATTAGTTCATAGCTTACCGGCTTTGTCTCCGGCTCATGCTGCCCGTAAAACGCATCCTTACACTGAACAACGCCTGTATGGAACTTGCATGCTTTTTTCTGTGCCGCCTCTACAAGTGCATTCGTTACTGTCAAATCTGCCACTGCCGGGAATTCCATCGGTGCATATTCTCTTGAAGTTCCTTCCATACGGATTGCTCCCGTTGCGATCACAACATCTCCACTTTTTACTTCTGTCTGCATACCTCCACATGTCCCGATTCGGATAAATGTATCCGCACCACAGCGGTACAGCTCTTCCATAGCGATAGATGCTGACGGTCCACCGATTCCTGTAGAGGTAACACTAACCTTTACCCCGTCAAGTGTTCCTGTATAAGTGACATATTCTCTGTTATCTGCAATCAGAACCGGATTATCAAAATATTGCGCAATCTTTACACATCTTTTTGGATCTCCTGGCATAATCACATAACGGCCAATTTCTCCTTGTGCTACCTGAATATGATACTGTCTGCTTGCATCTTCTGAATAATTTTTCATATCAGCTTTTCCTCCTTCTAGCGCTGTCCTTTATCATATGGGATACCCTCTGCCTTCGGCGCTCTTGACTTCTTAGATACAAATACAAGAACAATAAGGGAAATGATATACGGAAGCATATTGTATAAAGTACTCGGAAGTTTCAGCGCCACAAGCGCATCAAATCCTGTGTATACATTAGAAAGTGCACGGAAAAATCCAAACAGAAGCGCTGCCATTCCTATGCTGATCGGTCTCCACTGTCCAAAGATCATAACCGCCAATGCAAGGAAACCAAATCCTGCTACACCATTTTCAAACTTCCATTCGCTTACTCCGGCCGTAATATAAACAAGCCCTCCAAGTCCGCCGAGCGCTCCCGAAATCAATACGCCTGCATAACGCATTTTATAAACATTAATTCCGACTGAGTCTGCTGCCTGCGGATGTTCACCACATGCACAGAGTCTCAGACCAAATTTCGTCTTATAAAGCACCACATAAGAAACAACTAACATGATAAATGCAATCAGCATAAACCAGTTAAATTCAAATCTGCCAATGTTCATGATAAACGCTTTCTTTGCATGGCCATAAGCCACTGTCGAAGAAACATTATCCACACTTTCTGCTGTATTGATTGCTCTTACAATAACAACTGCTGCTGCCGGTCCAAGTAAGTTCAACGCCGTTCCGACAAGTGTCTGATCTGCATTAAACCGAATTGCTGCCACCCCGAGCAGAAGTGAGAAAATCATGCCAATAAGAACACTTGCAAGAATCACAAGCAGAATCACAAGCGGCGCAGCCATTCCTGCCGGAAGATATTTCATTGTCAGAGCGCCTCCGAGCGCTCCCATAACCATGATGCCTTCCAGTCCGATATTAATAACACCACTATGTTCTGAGAAGCAGCCTCCAAGTGCTACAAGCAGCAGAACAGAAGCAAATATTAATGTATACTGAACTAATAACAACATTATGCTTCGCCTCCTTTCTGTTCTTTCGCAGCCATTTTCTCATCTCTCTTATCCAGATATCTATTCAGCCACATCTTGAAGAACAATACAAAACCACATAAATAAATGATAAACGCTGAAATCAAATCTGAAATCTGCGTACAGTACATTGTCTTATCCACATAAGTTCCCCCACTTGTAATATGTTGGATAAAATAAGAAGAAAAGATAGCTCCTATCGGATTCGTTCCACCGAGGAATGCCGCCGCAATTCCATTGAATCCCATCGCCGGAACACTTGTCTGCTGTACCATCCACTGCTCAATACCACTTAAATAGAAGATGCCTGCTCCCATTCCTGCAAGAGCTCCCGCGATCATCATTGTTAAAATGATATTTCTCTTTTCCCGCATACCACAATATTTTGCAGCATGTTTATTCATACCTGTTGCTTTTAATTCATAACCAAATTTTGTTCTATCCAGTACAATCCATACAAGAACTGCCATAATAACTGAAAGTATGACTCCGATCGTAACGAATTCATTATTGGAAAACATTTTATCCAGCCCTGCATTCGGAAGAAGTGCAGATGAATTTGTACTCTCTAATGTCTTAGTGTACGGTGTAGACTGTTCTTTTACTTTTGTCAGAAGCATATTTACACAGTACAGCCCAATCCAGTTCAGCATGATGCAAGAAATAACTTCATTTACATTAAAGTAAGCTTTCAAGGCACCTGAAATGCCTCCTACAATTGCTGCTGCCAGCATTGCTGCCGGAAGGCAAATGTACCACGGCATATCAAACTTCAACGCGAGAAAAAGACATGTACCAACTCCAATGACATACTGTCCTGCTGCACCAATATTAAAAAGACCAACCTTCCACGCAAAAAGCACTGACAGAGAACACATCAAAAGTGCTGAGGCCTTTACGAGCGTTGTTCCCAGATATTTCATAACCGCAACAGAACTCGGATAATATAAATAGTTTTTCAAAATTGCAGTGATCGCTTTACCGGCACCGCTCGGATTAATGATCAAAAGTACCACATATCCAATCAAGAGACCAAGTATAATGCAAAGCACTGATCCGAGAATCGTCTGAACGCCGCTGTTTCTCAAGAGGCTTTGTTTCTTCGTTGTTTCTTTATTCATTGGCCCCTGCCTCCTTTCTCTTAGAACCTGCCATGTAAAGACCAAGCTCTTCCACTGTAACCTTCTTTGGATCAAATTCTCCAACAATTTCACCTTCGTACATAACGAGGATTCTGTCAGAAACATTCATAACCTCATCCAGTTCCAGACTGACAAGCAACACTCCTTTTCCCGCATCTCTTTGTGCCACTAACTGCTTATGGATGTATTCAATCGCGCCGACATCAAGCCCTCTTGTTGGCTGAACTGCGATCAAAAGTTCCGGATTTTTATCAATCTCGCGGGCAATAATCGCTTTCTGCTGATTACCGCCTGACATGGAGCGGGCTTTCGTAACAGCTCCCTGACCTGACCGGATATCGTACTGCTCAATCAGTTTATTTGCATATTCGCGGATTGCCTTGCGCTTTAAAAATCCACCTTTATTTGTAAACTGCGGTTCAAAATATCTTTGAAGTACAATATTATCTTCAAGGGAATAATCAAGAACAAGTCCATGTTTATGTCTGTCTTCCGGAATGTGGCTCATTCCTGATGTCAAACGCTTGCGGATTGGCATATGTGTAATGTCCTGTCCATTCATGATAATCTTTCCGCTCTTTAATGGTTCCAGTCCGGAAAGTCCATATACAAATTCTGTCTGTCCATTTCCATCAATTCCGGCGATACAAACAATCTCTCCCCTTCTTACCTGAAGAGATACATTATTAACGGCATTGTTTTTGTGATGTTTTGAAGCAACTGTCATCCCCTGAACATCAAGCACAACCTCCTGTGGTTTTGCCGACTTCTTCTCAACAACAAAGTTTACATCACGCCCTACCATCATAGCAGATAATTTCTCCGGTGTTGTATCTTTTGTTGCTACTGTACCAATGTATTTTCCTTTGCGAAGAACTGTACAGCGGTCAGATACCTGCATAATTTCTGCAAGTTTATGAGTAATAAACAAAATGCTCTTTCCTTCTGCAGCAAGATTTTTCATAATTGTCATCAATTCCTGAATCTCCTGCGGAGTCAGCACTGCTGTCGGCTCATCGAAAATCAGAATCTCATTATCACGATAGAGCATCTTTAAAATCTCTGTTCTCTGCTGCATACCAACTGTAATATCCTCAATAATTGCATCCGGATCTACTGCAAGCCCATATTTTTCCGAAAGCTCCATTACTTTTTTTCTTGCTTCATCCTTTTTAAGAAATCCACCCTTCGTTGTCTCTGCACCGAGAATGATATTATCTAAAACACTAAAGCATTCCACCAGTTTAAAATGCTGGTGTACCATTCCAATCCCAAGTGCATTGGCATCATTCGGATCATTGATCGCTACCTTTTTCCCATCTTTACGAATCTCGCCCTCCTCCGGCTGATATAACCCGAAAAGAACACTCATAAGCGTAGATTTTCCTGCACCATTTTCACCCAGAAGTGCGTGAATCTCGCCTTTTTTCAGCTGTAAAGTAATATTATCGTTTGCGATGATGCCCGGAAATCTTTTTGTGATATTCAACATCTCAATTGCATACTGTTCCATTCTCTACACGCCTCCTCTCATCTTATTCACCTGTGCTTTTATCAAAAAAGGGAGCAAGATCACCCCTACTCCCTTTGCAGTTAAATTATGTTATTTACTTAATGCTGCCGTAATCTGTTACTTTAATTTTTGTCTTAGGTAATGCTGTAATATCATTTGAAACTTTGATCTTACCTTCGAACATATCTTTTACAAGTGCTTTATAATCGTCTTCTGTAAATCCATCTCTCCACTGTGTTGTTTCAATTGGAAGCTGAACATAGTTCTCTTCCGGATTTTCTGAAACGAGTCCAAGTGTATCAATCTTTCCAGCGTAGTTATCCCACTTATCAGCTTTGATATCTGTAAGAACCGTCTTAACTGTTGCTGCAAGACCTTTCATAGCAGATGTCACAGTAAGATCTGCTGCTGTCTTGTTAATGATTGCTGACTGGTCTGTATCAACACCGATCACTTTGCCGCCTGTCTTAACAGCTGCCTCTGCTGCAGATGTATAAATACCTCCGCCGCATGCAAATACAACTTCTACGCCTTTAGATCCATACCATGTATCCATGTATGCTGTAATATCAGCATCTCCATAGAATTGTCCGCCGCATACGTATTCCACTTCTACCTGATCAGAAATACCAAGTTCTTCTGCTGCTGCATCAGCTCCCTGAAGATATCCATAGCCGAAACGTGTAACAGCCGGAACTGACATACCACCGAGGAATCCAAGGTGTTTATATCCTAATTTTACAGCTGCATACCCTGCCATATATCCTGAAAGTTCTTCCTGATAAGTACAGCAATAAACATTCTCTTCATTGTAATACTCTGTTACATCATAGTCATCCGGGTTAAAAGAATATCCTTCTCCAACACCTTTTTCACAAATATCTCCGGCTCCAACATCCAATGCAACAAATTTTACATCCGGATACATCTCAGACTGTGATACAACTGCTGCCGCAAACATATATCCCGGCAGTACAACAACGTTTGCTCCATCAGCGATTGCCTGATCTACACTTGCATTTCTCGCTTCATCATTATCGCTTTCCGGTTTGTAGTAATTGAACTCCACATCATTTTCTTCGGCCCAGGCTTTGCTCGCTTCATAAGTTGTCTGGTTAAAACTCTGGTCTGTAATATCACCTGAATCTGTTACCATCGCAACCTTCATATCAGACTTTTTACTTTCTTTTTTCTTATCATCGCTTCCGCTGTCTGAACCGCCTCCGCATGCTGCCAGTGAAACTGTCATCATTCCTGCAAGTAACATTGCAACAACTCTTTTTTTCATAATTACCTCCTGCTATTTGTCTGCTTTATTTCTGTGCACTTTCATAGTCGTAGAATAATCATACTTGTTTGTTTTTATTCCAGATAATGGCTTACTGCACAAGTTCCCTCGGCTTACCGCCGACTCTAATGAGAGTATAGCACATTTGTCCCATTTCACATAGGACATGAGTCCTTTTTCCTAAATAAAAAAGCAGTTTGTAATATTCATTCAGTTTTTAGTATGCACTTTTGTGCATTTTTCTATCTTTATCATATTTTTTTATTGAACAAAAAGGTCTTGAGTCACTTTTTTATACCGCATTTCAAATTTTTATAACATTTCTCCACACCATCCACACGACATTCAATGGCTGTGGCAATTTTCTTATCACCGCGGAATTCAAAAATCACATTCGTTACTTCTGTGCCAAACTGAAAATCAACTCCTGCCTCCTCCAGATACTTTTGCATTGGAAGAATCAAAGATTCGTACTGGTTATATTTTGTAAATTTCAGCGCACTAAAGTCCGGAAGACCTGCAATGTGATGGATAAAACGCTGAAAATACAATTTCATCTCCAATGCACTATGCCAGTTTTCAAAAGCAAACATCGTACGCCAATAGAACCAGAATGTAGAATCAAACACTTCCTCATCAAAAACATCTTCAATCTTTTTATCGTACAAATCCTCATCTTTCGTCATAAACAGTTTCATAATTTCCATACAGCCTTTCTGACTCAGATTAAATTTGCCATCTGTATGGGCATCTTTTCCTCACCATCGTTCTTTCTTTTCTCAATGTACCCTGAGCCTACTGTTATTATGTACGATTTTCAATTTACAAAACAAAAGAGATGATAAAAAATTTATCACCTCTCATACTTTGCTTAATTATCTGTCAAATGTTTTTCCGAAAAATTCTCAATAGAACGCAGGATCGTTCCATGAAGCGTCAGGCACATCCGTTCCACAATCTTCTCATAATCTGATCTCATTCCCTGTTTGATCCAGTCAAGCATAATTCCTACAAATCCATATTTATAAAAATCTGCAGCAATCCTTCCTGCCAGCTGTCATATGTTTTTTCCCCTGAAGCGCCCGCGAAGCATCTTCAATACAGCTCCACTCCACCAAATCATAAATATCCTCAAAATGATAATAAAATGCCATCCGGCTAATACCGCAGTCTGCTGTCAGATTGTTAATCGTAATTTTATCAAGAGGCTTTTGAAGCAGCAATTTTTTCAGAGACACTTCCAAAGCCTGCTTTGTCATATTTGCCATTTACTCAGCCCCGTTTCTTTTTTCATTACTTTCTCTGTTCTGTTCCTTCTTCTGTTTCTTTCGCTCTTCTGCCTGCTCAAGATATCGGCGCGACTGCAAAAATGCCTCCGGCAGATAATCTTCCATCCATTCTTTTCCTGCTTTCTCCTGCTTCTTAATATCTTCCCACGCTGTTATTACATCCCCGCTTCCTGAAACATTCGCTGTCCCAAATACATGCGGATGGCGCCGAATCATTTTGTCAGATACAGTTTGAATCACATCATCCAATGTAAAAAATCCTTCCTCTTCTGCAATCTGTGCATGCATCACAACCTGTAAAAGAAGATCTCCGAGTTCTTCCTTCAGATTGTCCGGATTCCCTGTCTCTTTCAATATATTAATACCGCAGATTACCTCAGCCGCCTCCTCGATGCAGGCCGGCTTCAGACTTTCATGCGTCTGCTCCCGATCCCAGGGGCATCCTTTTGGCGAACGCAGTTTTGCAATAATCTCTTGAAATTCTTCAAATTTTGCCATAATGCTTCTTCCTTTCTCTATAGAGGAATTTTATATGAACTTAGTTTAGCATCAGTATATCAAAAATACTATTGGCGAAAGTAACGAAAAGCTCTCAATTGAAAACCGGCTCTTGACTAAAAAAACCGGAGAAACCTTATGATTTCTCCGGCATCCTATCTTATACTTTTGCAATATACTCAAATGGCAACGGAACAACCTTGCCCGGGCTTTCGAGTTTGACTAACTGCTCAAGAGTTGCTTTTACAATCTCTTTCTGCATTGTTGGGTTATTTGGTTCACCTGCATTTGCACCCATCGGTACAAGCGGTGCTACACCACGAGGTGTTCCTGTCTGTTTTACAACAGGCGGTAATGCTGCAATGATGATCGTAGGGATACCTGCTGCTTCAATTGCTCTCTGCACCAGTACTGCAGAGCGGTGGCAAGTACCTCATCCGGCAGTTAAGATTACTGCATCTACACCTTCTTCTTTGAACATCTGAGCGATCTCCGGACCAGTCTGATTTTTGAATTTCTCCTGGTCTCCGCCGCCGCCCATGAATCCTGCATGAACAGGAGCACATGCTTTGATAACGCCTTCTTTAGCCAGCTCATGGATACGGTCGATCGGGAACATACAGTTGATATCCTTATTTACATCACTGTTGTCATATCCACCGTGAGAAACCATCAGATCTTCTGATTTCATCTGATCTGTGATCTTTCTCCATGTCCAGTCTCCGGCAAGATTAAATCTCTTGTCTTCTTTATGGTGTACACCTGCCGCTGTAGCAAGTGCGATTGTCATATCTTTTAATTCCTTTGTCACCGGTGCCCATACTGGCGGAGGTGTGATCGGAACGAAAATTTCAGACTGTAATCCTTTCACAGCTGTTAAACTCATTATGATTCCTCCTTCTTTTCTTCCTGTGCAGCACGCATTTCCTGCTGCCGCTTCTGATATGTTTCCAGATTGCTGATATATTTCTCATTGACTTCCGGTCCAAGCTGTTCAATAAAACTCATATTCCATCCAACTTCCTGACCGATCTTAATCTCGTAATCAGTAATCAGCATCCGCATCGGGATTTTGAGAAACCCAAGGCGGCCTTTTAGATCAACTCCGACACATCCGTCATGGATTTCTACAATAACCCCTTCCATATATATCATTTTATCGCCATACTTCATAGCACTATCGCTCCTACAGCCTAGCTGTATTTTTCTCTTCTCTTCTGGCTCATTGGAAGTGACTGCTCATTTTTCACTAATTCAATTGGTTTTCCTGTTACATTAGAAATCAATTCCACATTGTTTGCTTTTACGTTCGGATTCCATTTTTTCTCAGGAGCTTTCACTTCTTCACCTGCCATAGCTGCTTTCAGCATATTCAATGCACGGATTGCATCCTCATGGCAAAGTGTATTACATGCAAGTACTTCATTTTCAATACCTGCTTCTGATTTATTGTTATCAACCATATGAGTCATGTATTTATTTCCAACAACAAGGGCTCCCTGAACGGCACAGAAAGAAAGTCCAACAACCGGAACACCTCTCATACCAATCTGTTCATGGTGACTTGCGAAGTCAATATGATTATTTCCAAAACCTTCTGTTGTAATAAATGCTCCATCAACATCAAGTGCTTCTACCATCATACCAACACGTTTGGAAACATAGAATTTCTCAGCATTGATCTGCGGACTTCCTACGAAAATAATTCCACAAAGGTCAACTTCCTCGTCCATCAATGTCTCTAATACGAGCGGTTCTCTCCAGTAATGTCTGGACATTTCTTTAGATGCAGGTCCGATACATGTTAATGCATGAATACATCCATCAAGAACTTCCAGTGGAGAAACCATAACCGGAACATTGCCGAGGTCAACATTTGGTTTTGCTCCAAGTACACCAACAGGCTCTACCGGAAGGATCAGGTTATCATGCATAGCACCTTGTCCCATGATTTCTTTTACAATAACAACTTTTTTCTTGCCCGGTCTTCTGTACTGGTTAAATGTTTCTTCATTTACAACAAGAGTTTCATCCTCTACTGCTTTTAAAGCCTCACGGATCTCCTGTGTGATGACATCTGTTGCAGTATGTGCTGCAAGCGGTCCCGGACGTTCCATATTTGTTCCTGCTGCAATTACAACTTCTGTCTTAATGAAGATTTCTCCCTTATCAGGAGCACCCGGACGGTTCCACATAATGTTTTCTTCCAGAATACCTTCTGAAGAACCGAACTCTCCAATCTGTACACCGTTTGCATCTGTACCTGTTACCATCATGATAACGCCATCCAGTACTCTTGTTGTACCGCTTCCGATTTCATCTTCGCCTTCTTTTGTAGCAATCGGCTGAACATCCATGATTGTCTCAGAGTATTCATTGTATTTATCTGGAGTAATGATATCGATTTTTAAGCTATGTACAAGCTCCTGTGAAGCTGCTGCTTCTTCTTCGATTCCTTCACGGATATAAAGAACTGTTCCTTCAATCTTCGTCTCCGGTCCTCTCTTTACTTCTGTAATATTGTAATGCTTTCTTGTTAAACTTCTGATTAACTTTGGTTCCTGCTCTTTTACTTCTGCAGATGCTGCAACTGGTACTACTGCCGGAGCTACAGGTGCTGCTGTTCCTACTGCTGCTCCTGCCATCATCGGAAGCTCAATATCAATACCTTTTCCTTCATCGATATGAATTTTCAGAACTCCTCCTGCATTTGTTACAGGTGCTGCTGGTGCCGCTGCCGGTACTGCAGGTGCTTCTGTTGCTTCTTCTGCTTCTTCTACAGATTCTTCCTTTGCTTCCTCTGCAGCAGCTTCTTTGTAGCCATCAACTACGTCTGCTGTAATTGGTGTAAGAGAATCACATGTTTTTGTTAATTTTGATCCAAGAATCTGTCCGATTGTCAGTACTCCGTCCAGGTTTAATAAACCTGAATCTACTAAATCATCAAAAATTGCCGGATCTTCAAGATTAGCTGCCTCAATTGTAATCCCAGCTTCTGCTCTGCAGCATAATACCGCAGGATCATTTGCATGCGCTTTTGCTGTTTCTGCTGTAATTGACATACTAATTTCCTCCTTATCCTTTTCCACTTCACTTCTATCTACTGTCCGTCATCTGACGGTAGTATTCTTATTTATATTCCGGTAACTGTTCTACCTGTTTTGAAACCCTCAGATAACGATATAGCGGATGTCCGATTGTTCTCATCACATGGTCTGTCTGATGAAATACTTTTAATCCCATCTTTGGCGCAGAACCCATAACTGTATTAGAGCAGTCTGAGCAGTTTCCGATAATAATATATTCACATCCGTCTTTTTTGAACTGAATGTTATTCTTAGCCTGTCCCGGACAATTTCCCGGACGTTCGCATTTTAATGCGCCGTTTTTCATCTCTGCTGCCTGTTTACATCTTGCAACAGATGCCACAACACCATTCATCTTCTGGCAAATGTCACGCATACGCGCTTCGTCTCCGCCGCATGCACATACAAGTAAACCTACTTTTGCACCATGAAGATTCGGGAAATCAATTGTTACAATGATTCCGCCTGTTGTCTTTGTAATCGGAGCTTCTTCTGTTGTCGCTTTTCCCGTAAACGGTCCTCCCATAATGATCTCACCATAGAGTCCGTCAATTCCTCCTGCGCGCTCGATCAGTTCACCTACACTTGTTCCTACCGGAACATTCATGAATACATGCGGTTCTGCGCCTCCATTCAGCTTTCCGACCACTGTCAGGTTTTTCTCAAAGCAAGGTTTGCGCTCATCAATTGCCTCCGCTACTCTTGCAACCGTCTCAACATTGATAACAACTGACTGCGCTGCCGATGGAAGCTGATCCGGCGCAAGTTCGATACCAAGACATTCTCTTACAACAGCACGCTCTTCTCCCATCGGATAAATATCCGGAAGCAAATGAATTGAAATATGCTCTTCATTCTTTACTGCCTCACGGAGCAGTTCAACTGCTTTTTCATTTTTCTTCTTGATTGCAAAAATCGCCTTCGCTGCATTAGAAATTTCCATACAATATTTCACACCGCGAAGCACTTTCTCTGTCTCAGCTTCAATCTGTGCAATATTATGTTTCAATCCCGGCTCACACTCTGCAGCATTGATCAGAATATAACCGCCATTCAGATCTGTTCCAAGTTTTACTCCTGTCGGGAAGCCTGCGCCGCCCATACCAACGATTCCGGCAGCCTTTACCATATCAAGCTTACTGCCTTCCGGAATCTTTACAAATTCTTCCTTTTGTTCTGCATCCGGTTCAATCATGATCGCTTCCTCTGTAATCTCTGTAACCGTACCATACACACTGGAAAAAATATTTGCGCCCAGTCCGGCAGGCTCTGCGATCAGTGTTCCTTTTGCCACCTTATCTCCGACTGCAACAACCGGTTTACACGGTGCACCGATGTGCTGTCTGAGAAGCATCTGCAAATTGCCCATTTCCTTCTTCTCCTTTTTTATGTTTTCCTGCTTTTATCTTTCCTTTCCAAACTCCATCACGGTGTCCGGAACATTTGGAACTGCCTAAAAAACAAAAAAGGCAAAGCAAACTGACTTTTGCTTTACCTTCCATTCTATTACTACGTACAAAATATACGATTCTTTCTGGCGGGTATATGTGGGAATCGAACCCACCCAGGACGCTACTAACGCCCTACACTGGTTTTGAAGACCAGGAGGCACACCAGTTACCTATCTACACCCCTATTTTTCATGCGTAGTTTACTTTACCACATTTTTGGAAAAGCTTCAAGCCCTAATTTATATTTTAATAAATATTCATTGACTTTTCAATCATAATCTATCATAATAAGAATAAACTGAAGTACAGTTTAGACTATAGTCTATTATAAAGCATTTGTCAATACTATGTCAAACATTTTATCGGAGGTACATTATGGGACTAAATCCAAAATTAAATTTAGACTCTTTTGAAGCTGCCTTTCATGCCATTGACACACATACTGTTGGTGAATTTACACGTGTCGTAACATCTGGTTTCCCGGATATCAAGGCGGACAGCATTATGGAGAAAAAACACATTCTTGAAAAAAAATATGATCAATACCGCAAAGCACTCATGAATGAGCCGCGAGGACACCGGGATATGTTCGGCGCTCTTCTCACAGAACCAGTTAACCGCGAAGCTGATCTTGGCGTAATTTTCATGGATACCGGCGGATATTTGAATATGTGCGGTCATGGAACAATCGGATCTGCTACTGTTGCTGTAGAAACAGGTCTCGTTCCAGTAACAGAACCTTACACTAATGTTGTATTGGAAGCCCCTGCCGGGATTATTCGAACAAAAGTCAAAGTTGAGAATGGCCGTGCAACAGAAGTTACACTGACCAATGTACCTGCTTTCTTATATAAAGAGAATCTTGTTGCTACTGTTGAAGGCCGCAAGATTACTTATGATATTTCTTTTGGAGGAAGTTTCTTCGCTCTTGTAGATGTGACACAGCCTTCGATTCAGGAAGAAATCGAAGCCCACAATGTTCCTTTCCTAACAAAACTGGGTATGAAGCTTCTGGAAGAAATCAACGCTACTGTTACAGTAAAACATCCTTATCTTGACATTACAACAGTAGATCTGGTAGAATTTTATGGACCGACTCCAACAATTGGATGTTCTATGAGAAACGTTGTTATCTTTGGAGATGCTCAGGCAGATCGCTCTCCATGCGGAACTGGAACAAGCGCAAAACTTGCCGCACTGTACAGTCATGGTAAAATTAAAGTAGGCGAACCTTTCGTTTATGAGAGCTTCATTGGATCACGTTTCAAAGGCGTTATCACAGATGTAACGGAAGTCGACGGACATGTTGCTGTAATCCCTCAGATTACAGGAAGCGCTTATATCACAGGCGAGGCAACTTATGTGATCGATCCGACTGATCCATTAAAATACGGCTTTATTGCCGGTGTATAAATGCCATTTTCCAGCCAGAGCGTTCCTCTGGCTGGTGTATTTTTTATTTTGTACTATATTCTATTTTCACAAGGAGGTACCATATGCCAAAAAAACGTAAACAAAAAACAAAAATGAAAATCATCCGGGCAGCCTGGAATCTATTCTATAAATACGGTTATGATGATACAACTGTGGATGAAATTATTACCGCTTCGGATACCTCCAAAGGTTCTTTCTATCATTATTTCGAAAGCAAAGACGCACTTCTTAGCTCCCTTTCAGATTTGTTTGATGAAAAATACGAAGAACTCTCTGTAAATCTGCTGCCTGACATGACCTGCTGCGAAAAACTTTCCTATTTAAATCACGAACTGTTTAAAATGATCGATGAAAGTATCAACGTAGATCTTCTCGCTCGGCTTTATTCCTCTCAGCTTATTACAAAAGCTTCTCAACATCTTCTCGACGAAGACCGATTTTATTTCCAACTTATCATTCAGATTATTTCTGAAGGAATCGAGAAAGGAGAATTGAGGAACGATCGCTCTCTTGAAGAGCTTGAAAAACTCTATGTTATGTATGAGCGCGCTCTTATCTATGACTGGTGTCTAAATAAAGGAAATTATTCTATTATGGCTTACAGCGATAAAATTCTTCCGGATTTTCTAAATATGATCGCCGCTTCCAAAAATTCCAAACAATCTTTTTAAGAAAATTGAAACGGCACGAAGGGGAACTCCTTTCGTGCCGTTTCTTTATTGAATGAAATGAACTATAAAGTTATTTTAAAAATCTACTTCTGTTCCATAATATGTGCAGGTAAGAAGCTTCTCCATCTGCTCCGGTGTAATACTTCTCGGATTAGATCCTGTACATGCATCACCTACTGCATTCTTTGCAATCTCTGCAACCTTTTCTTTAAATTCTTCTTCATTAATGCCAAACGCTTTTAATGTCTTAGGAATATTTAATTCCACATTATACGCATCAATCTTTGCACAAAGAGCCTGCATCAGTTCTTCATCACTATTTCCTTCCAAACCTACTGAGCGGGCAATCTCTGCATAACGTTTTAATGCAGTCTCATCTTTTGCATTGTATTTGATTACATATGGCAAATAAATCGCATTTGCGCATCCATGCGGAATATGTCCTGTTGAGAATGCCGCTCCTGTCTTATGCGCCATAGAATGCACAATACCGAGTAAGGCATTAGAAAACGCCATTCCTGCAAGACACTGTGCATAATGCACCTGTTCTCTTGCTTCCATATCTTTATTATAAGATGCCGGAAGATGATCAAATACCATATGAATTGCTTTTAATGCAAGCGGATCTGTAAATGGTGAATTCAGTGTAGATACATATGCTTCGATTGCATGTGTCAATGCATCCATACCCGTATGTGCTGTCAACTTCTGAGGCATCGTTTCTGCGAGCTCCGGATCAACAATTGCAACATCCGGCGTAATATTAAAATCGGCCAGCGGATATTTAATTCCTTTTTCATAATCAGTAATAACAGAAAATGCTGTTACCTCTGTTGCCGTTCCTGATGTAGAAGGAATCGCAAGGAATTTGGCTTTCTTTCTTAATGTTGGGAAAGAAAATGGTTGAATGATTTCTTCAAAAGTTGTTTCCGGATATTCATAGAATACCCACATTGCCTTTGCCGCATCAATCGGAGAACCACCTCCCATAGAAATGATCCAGTCTGGTTCAAATTCTCTCATGGCAGCCGCACCTTTCATAACTGTCTCTACAGATGGATCCGGCTCTACATTTTCAAATAACTGTGTTTCAATCCCTGCTTCTTTTAAATATGCAACAACTTTATCGACAAAACCAAATTTCTTCATGGAACCGCCGCCAAGAACAAGCATTGCTTTTTTTCCATCCAGATTCTTTAATTGCTCCAATGCTCCTTTTCCATAATATAAGTCTCTTGGTAATGTAAATCTCATCATGATATGTATTCCTCCTTATTACACATTCATGCGCTCCGTCATTGGCACTTCCGGATCGCTTTTCTTATTTCCAAATGTAATTATAGCACTGTTAATTTTTTAACGCAATAGTTAATTTGTTAACAATGTGCAAATATTAACGAAATACATACAAATTTATCTTTTTTACGCTGCTACTGTCAGTTTTATAACACTTCTCCCCTGCTGCCACAGCCGTTCATAAACTTCTTTGCATTTTTTAAAGCGGGCAAATGTCCGAATTGCCTCACATTCATTGCAGTATACTTTCCAACATCCGCTGCATTTGCTGTTTCTCCCTGCATTTTCGATAAATCCAATCACATCTGCAAGGGGATAGCCGAGAAAAACACCTATTTCATGCGGAAAAGAATCACTCTGTTCTATACGTGCTTTCAAATGCTCAAATACATAAGGAAACTCTGTACTTTCATAGCCATATCCTGCCAGAAAGGTACTGACTCCTGGTTTTTTTAATTCTTGTGAAAGGAGGGAATGTCGATAGATATAGATCAACGCTGTGTGCTCCTGTCTGCGAAGTACCATCAAACATAATCCTTTGCTTCTGAAATGGGCGTTCCATACATTTAACTGCTGGCAGAGCTCGGACTCACTTCCATACTTCATAGTAAACAAATTTGCACTTTTCAGCGAGGCAAGTGTCGGAGAACAATATGTAATAAGATATTTTTCAAACATTCCCAAAACTCCTTTCAAAGAAAAATGAATCACAATGTTAGTCAATGCTAACTAATAGGGTTTTAAAAAGCAGCCCGCGCTGCTTTTTAAAAGTTAGGTATCTCTAACTTGTTTTAAATATACCATGATACTATTTATTTGTCAATCTTTTTTATCAGCTATTTCCTTTCTTCAACCTGCTCGTTCTCTCCGGCGATATCATATTCTGGTCCAATCAGCTGCACACTATCACATACAACTTCTTCTGCCAGGCAGACATCTGCAAGTGCTTTCATGGTAATTACCGCAAGCTCTCCGCTTCCATTGTAAAGCGGCTTATCCCCTCTGTTTGCAAATGCCAGATTTATATAAGCTGTACCGTCGCTATATGTTTTAGCTATCGTCAGATTTTCCATCTCTGCTACGCTGTCATTTCCTGCTACAGAAACAAATTCCATGCGAGATGGATTATAATTAATTACCTGACCGAACGCATTAATATTTTCAGCACATTCAGCCGAAACTATAATATTAAAGATTTCTCCTGCTTTCACAGACTCTCGATCTGCTGCAAGATGTGCCTTTCCGGAAGCCTTTCCGGTCTGTTTTGTACCGCCATCCAGTTTAAACATCGTAAATGCATAATCATAGACATCGTAGACTCCATTCATGTTCACATCTCCGCTTCGTTTCTGAATCTGATCAACAAAATTAGAACCATCTTTCAGGCAAGTTCCCAGATAGTTTTTCATATTTGTATAATCACCTTCGGCAACTGTTTCATTCTTATTCGTACTTCCAACAGCAAACGGTTTACTTCCGTCTTTCTTAAATACCGGAAGTTCATGGGATGCGAAGTAGTTACGGATCGATTTCACAACTTCAAGCTTCAGATAACGTGCACTGACGCCGCTAAGAGGAACGACTTTCGCATTTTCTTCTACTTCCAGATCGGCATTATATGTCCAGTCATCCTGAGAAGCGCCGTCCCACTCAAGTTTCCAGTGTTTTCCGTCGAGACTGGAATATACATTCATTTTCTGCACACAGCCGCTTCCATAGTTATCGCGCGGATAGTATTCGAAACGGTCAAGCTCATATGCCGCTCCGAAATCATAGATAAATGGAGTGCGGTCCCCGGCGACATCGCCTACTGCGAAGAATAATCCACGGAAACTATGGTCTGTAGCATATTTCAGTGCACCTGCTTCATCTCCGCCGGTCCATGTCACTGTTCCAAGCGCACCGATTTCATTTCTCCACGGATCTGACAGTGAACTTGTCACAAACACTTCACTCCATGCAGAGTAACCTTCTGCATTTCTTGAGCGTATCTGATATGTATGCTCAGAATGGTATTCCAAATCATCATGCACATAAGACAGCGCATTCCCCATTGTATACAAGCGTCCGTCTACAAGCATCTCATATGCAGCTGCTCCCGGAACTTCTGTCCAAGTAAGACCAATCGATACGGATGTTTTCACTTCCTCCGGTACGCTTAGTCTCGGCGCCTGCAGTCCAGCATGTTCTTTTTCTGCCATACGGTTAAATTCACTGACAAATCCTTTGATTTCTACCGTCTGCATCTCTGTCTGAGTATCTGCCTTTGCCAGTTTTACATGCAGTTTCGGAGCGCATTTTACCTTTGCCACAAGACCTTTCAATATTTTTTCTTCTTCTGACGCATATGTACGGATCACAGGCTCTGCTTCGTAGAACCATACAGCTTCTCCGGCCTTTGCTTCACACGCTTCAAACTCTGCCAGACACTTCATTTCTTTCATTTTCAGTTCGCAAGCTCCGTTGACTGCCGTAATGCTCTCCGGCTTTTCGGTTAAATGTACTACAAAGGTAGTGCTGCGAAGTTTCTCATATCCTTCATAATTTCCGCTGGAAGTCTCCGCTGTCAGAATCGCTGTTGTTCCTTCCACTTTGGAAGTATATGTTGTGGAAACATGATCTCCATAAGAAATGTGATCGATCGTTCCGTATGTCTCATCTTCTGTTGTATCATTCTTAATATAAGTTCCGTTATCCTCGTACACGGTATAACTTCTTTCTCCTGCAGGCCAAAATTCTACAATCCGATTCGACTTATTAATCTCGTCCGGTGTATTATTTTCTTCATATTTCGGAAGAATTGCCCCGTTTTTCACAAATACCGGAAGCTTCCATAATGGAGCCTCAAAATTATTGAGTACCTGACCGCCTGCATATTTTTCTCCTGTAAGATAATCAATCCAGATTTCTTCTTTATCCGGCAGATAAATATGATTTCGCACATCATTTCCCATTTCATCTGCCGCCGTATTTTTGTAAACCGGCGCAACAAGAATATCAGACCCAAACATAAACTGATACTGCATCGTTCTGCTGTACGCATACTCATCATCCGGATATTCTAAGAACATCGCACGAATCATCGGAAGTCCTGTATCATCATTTCCTGTTTCAATATTAGAAGCGGATGCTGCGCTTGTGTAAATATATGGCATAAGCTCTGCTTTCATTTTCATATACATTCGGTTGATTCCTGTATATGGATCTCCGAAAGTAAATGGCGCTTTCATATAACTTCCCCAGCCATCCATATTAAGCATCTGCGGCGTAAAAGATTTCCACTGGAAATCCCGGGCTGCAATCAGCGCTTTTCCACCGAAAATTCCGTCCATATCACTTCCGATATTTGGATTACCACTCAGAGAACTTCCAATATACGTTGGAATATGGAAACGGATATATTCCCAGTTTCCTCCGGTCTGATCCCCACTCCACACACTGTTGAACCGCTGTGAACCTGCCCAACCGTCAAGGGAAATAATGTTTGGACGGAACTGCTCACTTGTCGTAATAATGTCGTAGGCTGTTTTTACACCGTTAAGCTGAAAAGAATATCCCGGACCTACCCATGCAACATCTGTCTTTAATGTTGTAGCGCCTCCAATCGAAACCTCTTTTTTAAAGTCTCTAAGCAAATGCCAGTATGTCTGGTTATCTGAATCCGGCGCCAGATTACTCTCGGTCCAGAGTCCTGCTGCCACCCCTTTGCTGTTAGCATACTCTGTGAATCTTGCAAGGTTTGCTACGTTCGCATCGACTGCCGCGATACGTTCTTCGGAACTGGAACCATCTTCATTAACACCACCTTGAACATAATAACCATTTTGTCCATATCCGCCGCCGTATCCGTCATTCGGAAGAAAATATCCGAGCGGCATATCATATTTTATGTAATCATCCAGCACAGCCCTCGCAGAATACTCATACGGTGCATCTACATCTGTTGGATAATTCTCTGTTGCAACAGTCGGACGCTCCCCATTCAATGATTCCGAGTGCTGTCCTTCTGATAAACGATATCCGGTTGCCATACCGCTTTCATATTTTGTAATCCCCTCACTGTCAAAAGGCTGTATTCCCTTAACGTTCCAAGCCTTCTCCCCGGCTTCTTCTGACCAGCCGTCACGGTTATAACAATTCAAATGTCCTTCATAAAATCCATATTCCGGAAGCAGCAACGGATTTCCTGTAACGTGATAATATCCACGCAATAAATCTTGCACTTTGCGCCGTTCATTCTCGGCATCGGTAATAAAATAGTATGCACTTAGTTTAGATTCTTTATGAACTGTACTTACGATATCTTCTTTCGTTTCTCCAAAGTCATAACATCCATCTGAAAATGTATTTCTTAAAACGCCGTAACCCGCAGTTGTAAAATAAAACGGATTCGGAGATGCAACACCTCCGTCCATCCACGCACTCTCATTAACAATCTGGATTGTCTTTCCCGTATGTACAAAACGACCATTCTGTGTGCCGCCGCCATAGAATTGCTCTTTTTCATGTTTTACCAGCTTCTGAACTGTCTCAACGTCAGTCAGCGTCAGCGCTTCTGCTTCTTCCATGACAACAGCGCCATTTCTTCGAATACTCATTTTGGCTGTGGCTTTCTCAAATACAACTTCTGTTGCGCCACACTGAATTACCGCTTCCTGAGCTCCTTCCACGATAACCGCTTCCGGTTTTGTATACCATTCAGACTCATCCGGACACTGCTGGATCTTCGCTGTATGCGCCTCTTCTCTCGGTACCGCATAACTTGCAAATATTCCTGTCGGATCTACGTCATAGCGAAAAATCGTTTCTTCCAGAAATGTAATCTTTCCTCTTACCTGATTCCCAAACACCAGTTCCACAATATTGGAAGCGGTTCCGCCCATTACCTCTGTAACTTTGTCAAGCTGTCCGCATCCTGCCTCTGCCTGCAGTTCGCCCCTTTCGTTCGCCGCTCCAGTCTGCTTTTCTTCACTCATCATTTTTCCTCCTTTTAAACGCGCTTGACTTCCTGAACATTCGCCCCGCAAAATCATATTTCTTCCGGCAAATGCATTTTCGAAAGTCTGCCGCGACTTATTTTACTGAATATACCCACATATTTTTAATCTGAGGTTCCAGTTCTCCGTAAGCCCACAATTTTTTACTTCTGGAAACACTGTTCGGATCATGGATCTCTATCATTCCATTTTTCCATCCACTCAGAACGATATAATGCCCCTCTGTTGTAAATGTTCCCGGGCCCATGCTGCAGATAATCGGATGACCGCTCTCTAACTGTTCTTTCACAGAACTCTCTTCAAGTCCCAGCTCCTCGCCCTGAATCCCAAACTGCTCACATCCCGTTGTCATCAAATCCCAGCTTGTTCCGGCCTCACTGTAATATCCCTGCTCCTGTGCATAGTTAGCAACTGCAAGCGGTGTAACAGAAGTATCCTGTCTAAGTCCTGCCGCTACCATGGCAAGACAGGTAGGTCCACAGCCGCTGATTGCAATATTGCTGTTACCGTACGCACCATATCCCCATCTCTCATCCCACTGGATCAGAAGCGGAATACTTCCTTCACGGATTTTCTTCAGCTGATCTGCATTATTCACAGTTCCCTGCAGCTTTGGATAGTTTTTCACAAATTCCAGTGTCTCCGGGTTATTTGCCAGCATCAGCAGCAGTTCATCCGGATATTCTGCCTGATGTTCTAATATTTCCTGCATTTCTGAATACGTTTCCGCCATCTTGGTAATCTGTGCAATGCTCTGCTCTCTTGTCAATTTCTGCGGTGTATTGCTTACTAACTGCGGTGTTGACTCGTCTTTCTGCTCTTCAGGCTCTTTTTTCTCCGGCTCTTTTGTTTTATCTTCTTTTTCAATCTGCTCAACTTTATCAGAAGCAGCCGGTTTTTCTTTTTCAAACAAACCTGCAAGCTTCTTCACGCCGACTACAGCAAGCGCGATCATACCGATGACCATGAAAAGCATAACAAGTAATACTGCCGCACGCAAAAGCTTTCTTCTCAGAATCCGCTTTCTTCGTTTTTTCCAGTCCTTTTTCCTGCCCATATATTTCCATCCTTTATAATAAAAGGAAGATACCGGTGCACTTCCTAATATCTTCCTTACCCTTAACTATTGCTCTTCTTCCTGTGGCAGATGAATCATGATATGTACATCGTCAAGCTGCTTCTGCTCTACCTCTGCCGGCGCACCCATCATAATGTCCATTGCATTTTTGTTCATCGGGAACGGAATAACTTCTCGAATGCTCTCTTCGCCGCAGATCAGCATAATCATACGGTCAACTCCAGGTGCAATTCCTGCATGCGGCGGTGCTCCATAACAGAATGCATTGTACATCGCCGGGAATTTTGCTTTCACATCATCTTCTCCAAGTCCGACAAGTTCAAATGCCTTAATCATAATCTCAGGATCATGGTTACGGACAGCTCCTGAAGAAAGTTCTACGCCGTTACATACAAGGTCATACTGATATGCAAGAATCTCTAATGGTTCCTGTGTCTTTAATGCTTCCATTCCGCCCTGCGGCATAGAGAATGGATTGTGACAGAATTCCAGCTCTCCGGATTCTTCACCAATCTCATACATCGGGAAATCAACGATCCAACAGAATTCATAGCAATCCTGCTTCATATGTTTCTCACTGGCTGCACCAAGCAATTTACGAAGAACACCTGCTGTCTTCTGTGCTGTCAATTTCTTTCCTGCAGTCAATCCGACAAAATCTCCTGCTTTTAATCCAAGTGTCTGAATTACTTCTTCTTTTCTTGGCTCTAAGAATTTAGAAATACCGCCAACAAGATTTCCATTCTCATCTACTTTAAACCAGAACGCTTTATTCGCTGTCTGTACTTCCACTTCTGCACAGATCTTATCGATCACTTTTCTTGATGCGCTGAAACCATCTACAACAATCGCTTTCACAATCTGGTTGTCAAATGGTCCAAATCCACAATCTGCCATTACCTCTGTTGCATCCTGAAGAACAAGATCGATTCTCAAATCCGGCTTATCTGTTCCATACTTGTCCATTGCTTCCAGATACGGAATTCTTGCAAATGGCAGTGTAGATGCGCTCTTATATACGCCGTATTTTTCAAATACAGGCGGAAGCACCTGTTCAATTACCTGGAACACATCTTCCTGAGAAGCAAATGCCATTTCCATATCTAACTGATAGAACTCTCCCGGTGAACGGTCTGCTCTTGCATCTTCATCGCGGAAACAAGGCGCAATCTGAAAATACCTGTCAAATCCAGATGCCATCAAAATCTGTTTAAACTGCTGCGGTGCCTGCGGAAGCGCATAGAATTTGCCCGGATGGTTTCTTGCCGGAACAAGGTAATCGCGTGCTCCTTCCGGAGAAGAACATGTCAAGATCGGAGTAGTAATCTCAAGGAAATCCAACTCACTCATTTTCTGACGAAGTTCTGCTACAATCTTACTTCTCATTACGATTTTTTCTTTTACAGATGGATTTCTCAAGTCCAGATAACGATATTTTAGTCTTGCATTTTCATCAGCTTCTCTTGACTGGTTGATTTCAAACGGCAGCGCGTTATAAGAACATCTGCCAAGAATACTGATCTTCTCCGGAACAACTTCAATATCTCCGGTCGGAAGGTTTGCATTCTTACTGGAACGCTCCCTTACCACACCTTCTACAGACAGTGTCGTTTCCTTATTAACACTGTCGATTATCTGCATCATCTCTTCTGTCTCAATAACAATCTGTGTTGTTCCATAAAAATCTCTCAACACTAAAAATCCCAGATTTTTGCTGACTTTACGAATATTTTCAAACCATCCTGCGAGAACAACTTTCTCCCCAATATCAGAACTTCTTAATTCATTACATGTATGTGTTCTTGACTGAACCACAAAAATCACTTCCTTCTTTTCCTTCTTCTTTACCTTTACTTCCACTCTCTTGACAAAGGCACAGTGTCATATGCACTTGTCAAGAGAGGGATGCCTAAAATACATCACGATTATAGCATTTTGCGACCATGTTAGCAAGTATATTTATAGAAAGAACCTGTAAGATGCTGTTTTCCGTATTTCTTTTCATTTTTTAAGAAATTCTTTAAAATTACACCAGAAATTCCTAATTTTTCACTGCTATACTAATCTCAGAAACGAAAAGAACTGGAGGAATATAGAGATGAAAAAACAAAAAAACGGATTTATTAATTTTATCTGCTCCCTTATCCCGGGAGCCGGACCAATGAATATGGGACTTGAAAAGCAAGGACTTAGTATTATGACTTTATTTTGGGGTGTAATTGCCATCGGAGTGCTTCTTCATATGGAGTGGATAATTCTTGCACTTCCTGTTATCTGGTGCTACAGCTTCTTCCACACACATAATCTGAAAAATATGTCTGAAGAACAATTTGCCCAGGAAGAAGACAGATGGCTATTCCGTCTCGATTATCTGATCGACAACCACAAAGAACTGTTTCAGAAATACCGTATGTGGATTGCAGGTGCTTTGATCGTTGCAGGAATTTGTGTTCTTGTACAGGAACTGATAGATTTATTCTGGTATATCATCCCGGATTTTCTGTATGATACCGTTTACCACACAACCGGCCTTCTGTCTGCTTTTGTAACAGGCGGCGTGCTGATTGCTATAGGAATTGTAATGCTTCAGAAAAAACAGCATTCCGATTCAAACTAAACACTTTCTTTTCAACACCGGTTTTTAACAAAAAAATCATCCTCTGGGATTCCTGATAACAGAATCTCTCCAGAGGATGATTTTTTATATTATTTTGCGAGAAGCATCATAATCTCATTGCTTCTTGCAACAAATTTTGTCATTGCTTCTGGTGACAGCGGCTGATTACTTAATACAGCCAGATCATAGAGCTGTTCGCAGAAAAGATTTGTATGTTCCCCATCTTGATGTTCCAGAACATATTTTACAAGCGGATGGTTCGCATTCAATGTTAACGTTAATTCCGGTGCAAACATATTTGCATCCATACCATACATATTATACATTTTCATCATTTCCTGCATACGGCGTGATTCTTCTGATACTGTAACCATAGAAGCCACTGCATCATTTTTTAATTTTTCAAGTTTGACATTTAATTTATCATTATTTAATGCTTTCTGGAATACAGACTTGATCTCTTCAGCCTGTTTCTGGATTGCTTCTTCATCTTCTTTTGCGATTTCTTCTTTAAATGTATTCGTCAGATCCGCATCGATTCTCTGGAATTTAATTCCCTGATTTCTCTGCTCTAACTGAGAAATGAATGCAGAATCAATATTGTGTGTCAGAAGTACCGCATCCAATTTTTCTTCCCGGAACATATTGATGTACTGGCTCTGCTGCTGTTCATCTGTCACATAGTAGATAACTGTCTTATCCTCTTCCTTCACTTCCTCTTTTGCATCCTTTGCTGCTTCAAGAGAGCCGCCATTTTCTTCTACACATTCTTTTAATGTAAGATATTTATGGTCGATATTTTTAAATAAAATGTAATCGCTCATCTTATCACAGAATTTTTCGTCCTTTAAGCAGCCGAATTTAATAAATGGACTGATATCATCCCAGTATTTCTCATAATTCTCTTTATCTGTCTTACACATTCCCACAAGCTTATCTGCTACTTTCTTGGAAATGTATTCAGAAATCTTATTGACAAATCCATCATTCTGAAGCGCACTTCTTGATACGTTCAATGGCAGATCCGGGCAGTCGATTACACCTTTTAAGAGCATTAAGAACTCCGGAATCACTTCTTTAATGTTGTCTGCAATAAATACCTGGTTGTTATACAGTTTAATCGTACCTTCAATAGATTCATACTCCATATTGATCTTCGGGAAATATAAAATTCCTTTCAGATTGAACGGATAATCCATATTTAAGTGAATCCAGAACAGTGGTTCTTTATAATCCAGAAATACTTTTCTGTAAAATGCGATATAATCTTCTTTTGTACATTCATTCGGATGTTTTGCCCAGAGCGGTGTTGTATCGTTGAGCGGTACCGGACGCTTGTTGATTTTTACTTTTTCACAAGCCGGGGAAACTTCTACCATTTCCTTCTCGCCATTCTCATTTTCCTGCTCTTCCATCTTAGCATCTTCATGGATATGTTCTACAACAACGTCATCATCTTTTAACTCTTCTTCCGGAATGGTCTCATATTCCTGTTCTGCATTTGCATTAGATAAGAAAATCTCTGTTGGCATGAAAGAACAGTATTTCTCAAGAACTTCCCGTACGCGGTATTCATTTGAAAATTCTACGCTGCTCTCATTCAGATACAGTGTAATCTCTGTTCCGACAGTTGTCTTATCCCCATCTGTCATATCATATTCGGTTCCGCCATCACATGTCCAGTGAACCGGTACAGCGCCTTCTTTATAAGACAATGTATCAATATGCACTTCATCTGCAACCATAAATGCAGAATAGAATCCAAGTCCAAAGTGACCAATGATCTGATCTTCATTTGTCTTATCCTTGTATTTCTCAAGGAATTGTGTTGCGCCGGAGAAAGCAATCTGAGTAATATACTGCTCCACTTCATCTGCCGTCATACCGATACCATTATCAATAAATTTTAATGTCTTTTCTTCCGGGTTTACAATTACCTGAATATTCGCCTTATAATCTTCCGGGAAACTGTATTCTCCCATAATTTCAAGCTTTTTTAACTTTGTAATGGCATCGCATCCATTTGAAACAAGCTCACGAATAAAAATGTCGTGATCGGAATACATCCATTTCTTAATGATTGGGAAAATATTTTCGCTGTGAATTGAAAGATTACCATGCTTTGCTGCCATGTTAACACTCCTTTTCTTTATATCAAACTATATGTTTACAAATTCGAGGCATCTTTTTGCCTAAATCCTAGTCTAATACGTTCAAAATTAAATGTCAACAGAAAATTAGCACTCTTTTCAAAAGAGTGCTAATAATATTTTAAACTTTATAAAAATTCTATAAACTTTATTCTACGCTCTTTAAAGATTCTACCATGTCAATCTTCTTCAGTTTAAAATACATCACAAAATTGACAATAAGAGAAAATCCCACGGTAAACAAAAAGCTGTACACAAAACTTGAAAAATCAATCTGACGTCCAAACATTACTTCTTCTACTTCCACAGTGACAATCACATATCTGTGAAGAAGCCATCCAAGTCCACATCCAACAAAGGCTCCGATGATCGTTAAAAGTATATTTTCTCTGTATACATAGGCACCTACTTCTTTGTCATAAAATCCGAGTACCTTCAATGTAGCCAACTCTCTTTGCCGTTCAGTAATGTTGATATTATTCAGATTGTACAGCACGATAAATGCCAGCGCACCTGCGGAAATGATCAATACTACAATAACAAGATTCAGACTCCGAAGCATATCGTCCATCTGTGCACGCATTGTATCTGCATAGCTGATATTCAGCACATCCGGATAAGCAAGTACATCTTCTCCAATCTTCTGAAGCTCTGCCTCGTTATATTCTTTCTGGTCAAAATAGAAACAATTGTACACTGCCTCTTCTCCGTACAGCTCCTTGTAGTACGCACCGCTCATGTAAATGTAATGTCCCAGATAGTTTTCACAAATATCTGTGACTTTAACTTCCCGGTTTCCACGCTCTTCATTTACAATCGTAATGGTATCACCGCGCTTTACTTCCAGCATCGATGCCAGTTTTTCACTTAACATCACACCATCATCCTGGATTTCATACGTTTCTCCTGTCAGTCGATCCCGGAAATGCACCAGTTTTTCAAACTCTTCTTTCTCTTTTACAACAGTAAGATATGGTTCCTGTGTTTCTTTCCCATGTTCTACGGTAATCATTTTCATATAAAGCTCTGCTGTCTGTCCAATTGCATCATTATCATTGAGATAATCCAAAAGCGCCTCTTTCCCACTTGGAGAAGCATTCTCCTTCAAATACACTGCTCCGTCATATTCCTGCACTTCCTGATATTGCAGATCCAGTATGCAATAAATAGAATCTTTTAATCCAAATCCCACAAGCATCAGCGCCATGCAGCCACCGATTCCAAAAATCGTCATAAAAAACCGTTTCTTATAGCGGATAAGATTTCGAAAAGTTGATTTCCAGATAAAGCTGAAATGTTTCCATAAAAATGTAATCCGCTCTAAGAGAATACGTTTTCCCTCTTTCGGTGCAGGCGGACGCATCAGTACAGCCGGCGTTGATGCCAGCTCCCGATAACAGGAAATCAGTGTTGCTAAAAATGTACATGCCACTGCTGCCAGTGTTGCCATCACCCCGTAAGAAAGATGATACGGAATTACGATATGCGGAATGTGTTTATACATAATCTTATATGCATATACAATAATAAATGGAAAGACTTTCTCACCAAAGAGTACTCCCACAATGCTGCCTCCAACCGATGCCAGAAGCGCATAATTCAAGTATTTGCCTGCAATCTCCAACTTGCTGTAGCCGAGCGCTTTTAATGTACCGATCTGGGTTCTCTGCTCTTCTACCATTCTTGTCATTGTCGTCAGACTGATCAGCGCCGCCACAAGGAAGAACAACACCGGGAATACCTTTCCTATCGCTCTCATACGTTCCGCATTATCTCCATAACCGCCGTACTCCGTCAAAGAGTCTCTTGTCATAAGATACCATTCCGGTTCGACGATTTCTTCAATCTCTTTCTCAGCCTTCGCAATCTCCTCTTCAGCTTCCCGGAACTTTTCTTCAGCCTTTTGCTTTCCGTCTTCATACTCACTCTTACCAAGCGCCAGCTCTTCTTCTCCCGCCGTCAGACTTGCCTTCGCATCTTTTAATGTCTGTTCGTTCTCCCGAAGCGCTTTCCAGCCGGCATTGATCTGCTGTTGACCGCTTGTGATCGTCCGGTAAGCTGTATCCAACTCTTTCTTAGAAGTATCCAGTTTATTTCCCGCTGCAATAATAGCGGCTTCCCCCTCTTCCAGCTGCTGTCTTGCACTGGCCAGCTGTGCTCTCCCGGCTTCTGCCTGGGCAGCAAGTTCTGCCTCTCCTGCTTCTAACTGTTCCCGAAATGCACTTAAATCTCCTTTTTCTTCCAGAAATTCCTGTAGTTTTTTGATCTCTTCCTGAAGCCCGGCAATTACCTTACCGATTTCTTCAAGATCTTCCGGTTTTGCATTCGTCACAAGGTCTATTTGTTCTTTTAGAAATACAGCGGACGTTTCCAGGCTGTCCAGCTCCTTTTTCACCGCTTTTTCTCTTGCTTTCCCCTCAACAAATTTTGCTTCCCACATTTGAAGTTCTGATTGCTTCTGAGCCAGTGCTGCCTCCTGTGAAGCAATTTCTGAAAGCAATTCTTCCGGAATCATTTCTCCCGCCTGCTCTAGCGCATTTCGTTCCTCATACAGCGCTTCAAGTCCCTTCTCCAATCCGGCTATTTCATCGGAAATGCTGCTCTTTGCCTGGGAAATGTCTTCCAACTCTCTTTCTATCTGCTGAAGTTCCTGTTGTTTTATAACAATCTGTTCCTGCAGTTTTGCAAGACTTTCTTTCATCTGCGGAAGCATTTTCTTCATCTGTTCCAGAAGCCACGCAGCCGTCTCTTCTTCCTTTGCCTCCTCCAACTTTTTCTGAAGTTCCTCAAGCGCTGCTTTCGTATCTTTGATCACTTTATCGAGTTTCTCATAGTTTGCCCACTGTTCATCCAGCTTCGCTCTTGCTTCGGCAAGTTTCGCCTCAAGTTCTGCCTCCCCTGCTGCAATCTCCTGCTCAAGTTCCGGTAGTTGTTCATAAAATTCAGCTTTCTTCGCCTCATATTCCCTGCGTCCAGCCTCATACTGAGCCAGTCCACTCTCATAGGTTTCCCGCCCTTTATCCAGTTCTTTCTGCTTCGTAATCAGAAGTTCTCTTGCTGCCTTTAAAGCCTTCTGTCCATCTGCCAGCTGCCGGCTTCCATCCTGAAGCTCTTTCTCTCCGTCCGCAATCTTCTGCGCCGCTTTCGCAAGCTCTCCTGCCGTCTCAGCCTTTCCGTCTGTCAGCTCTTCTTTCGCCTCTGCCAGCTTCTCCTTTGCCTCGCCGGTCACTTCCTCATACCGCGCTTCGCATCGCAGATCCTGAATCTTCTCAATGTTTTTCTCTGCACAGTCTACCTTCTTTTCATAGCCATCTGTAAATGCAGTTTCTTCTTCCGCCCCTTTTACAGCTACATATGCCTCTGTATAAACATCCATAGCAAAGGCCTCCGGCATCACTGCAAGAAAGCCGCTGATCTCTCCGGTGCCGATCTGTGTGCTTCCCCTTCCAAAGGAAATATAACATGGACTGCTTCCGGAACCGACAATCGTATATGTATCTGCCTTCAAAGATTCTGACAGATCTTCTTCCACACGCCCGGACTCTAAATGGATTTGATCTCCGATTTTGTATCCATTTGCAGTAAGAAAATCCACATCTACCAGACATTCTTCTTTCGTCTTTGGCAGACGTCCTTCTTCCACAACAATGCTGTTCATTGTCGGAAGCATTGACATCACATGGAGTACTTTCTGCCGCTCTCTTACATTGCAGAGTACGTCGATACTGTAACCGCCTTCTACCTTTTCCACAGTGGAAAGCGCTTCTATTTCTTCTAAGTCCTCTTCTGTAATGCCAAGTGTGCCAAGCACTTTCAAGTCCATTAAATTCTGTTCATCAAAATACGCATCTCCGGACAGCCGCATATCCGGCTCTGCCGCACGGATTCCAGAAAAAAATGATACACCCAGAGCCACAATCAGAAAGATAGATAAAAAACGTCCCCGGCTTTTTTTAATTTCCATCCAGAAATCTTTTTTCATTGCTCTTTTCTTCATTGGTATCTCCCGCCATTCTATCTCTTATTCGCTTATCGTATATTTACCACTCGATTGTTTCCACCGGAACCGGATTCGGATTCACATTCATCTCTGACACCTTACCATTCTTAATCTTAATTACCCGGTCTGCCATCGGTGCAATGGCAAGATTATGTGTAATCAGGATAACTGTCATCCCCTTTTTCCTGCATGTATCCTGCAAAAGTTTTAAAATAGCTTTTCCTGTGTTGTAATCAAGCGCTCCTGTCGGCTCATCACAAAGAAGAAGCTTCGGATTCTTCGCCAAAGCTCTGGCAATGGAAACTCTCTGCTGTTCTCCTCCCGACAGCTGTGCCGGAAAGTTCTTCAACCGTTCTCCAAGTCCGACTTCCGTCAACACTTCTTCTGCATCCAAAGGATCTTTACAAATCTGAAGCGCCAGCTCCACATTTTCAAGCGCAGTCAAGTTCGGTATCAAGTTATAAAACTGAAACACAAAACCAATATCATCTCTACGATAAGAAGTTAATTGTCTATGGTTAAATTTTGCGATATCAACACCATCCACAAGCACTTCGCCACTTGTAGCTGTATCCATTCCTCCAAGAATATTCAGCACGGTCGTCTTTCCCGCACCGCTCGGTCCTACTACAACAGCAAATTCTCCTTTTTCAATCGTGAATTCAATTCCATCTGCTGCCGCAATCTCAACTTCTCCCATACGATATACTTTCCTGACGTCCGTCAGTTTTACATATTCTTTCATAATTATCCCTGATCTTTCTTTAAAGATATCCTGCAAGTCTATTGTTTCCTGCAGCGTTTTCTACTATAATAATAGCATTAATGTGACTGATTAAAAAGTTATATTTTTATAAACATATTTTCAAAGGAGACTTAATTTATGGAAGATTTACGCATTGTTCCTGCTGACACAGCAGAACTTCTCTACAATATTGAAGCATTAGCAGATGATATCTGGCACGAATACCTCACTCCGGTCCTCGGTCAACCGCAAGTAGATTACATGCTTAAGAACTTTCAGTCTGTCGATGCGATCAACAGCCAGATCATGAACGGCTATGAATATTTTGTCCTAATCTACGAATACTTAATGGCAGGATATGTTGGCATGAAAGAAGAAGACCGTACCCTCTTCCTAAGCGGACTTTACATCCATGAAGAATGTCAAGGCAATCATATTGCCACAAATGTTTTTCAGTTTCTGCTCGGTATCTGCCGTAAACGCAATCTGAACTGTATCCGGCTTACATGCAGTAAGAAGAATAGCAAAGCGCTTGAAGTCTTCAAACATCTTGGATTTTCTGTTGTCGAGGAACAACTGACTGACATCGGAGGCGGTTTTTCTACTGATGATTACATCCTGGAATATGCTCTTACTGACTAATCTTATATTATCCACTGCAGCTGCTTCTTTTTGATTTCAAAAAAAGGCAGCTGTTTTTGTTTCTATTGCCTTTATATCCTCATTTATTTTCATATATATTATGCACTTTTCACAATTTATCATTTTTTCCAAAAAAAAGATTGATTTTTCACGAAAGTTTGATATAATAAATTTGTTCGTTGCGAAAGACAAACGAAACAACTACTAATGCGGATTGGTGTAATGGCAGCACAGCAGACTCTGACTCTGTTAGTAGAGGTTCGAGTCCTCTATCCGTAGTTTTTCGAAGTGTGGCTCAGTTTGGTAGAGCGCTGCGTTCGGGACGCAGAGGTCGCAGGTTCAAATCCTGTCACTTCGACTCCTTGGCAGGGGCGGGACGTTATACGTCCTTTTTTCTTGAAAACCTATCATTAATTATCTACTAATGCGGATTGGTGTAATGGCAGCACAGCAGACTCTGACTCTGTTAGTAGAGGTTCGAGTCCTCTATCCGTAGCTTCTAAAAACGTCCTCTGGGCGTTTTTTTGTTATATAAGAAATTCCTTCAAAATCCTATGTACAAAAAACCGCTCCTGCAGTTCATGATATTTCTTCTCTGCTTTAGAGACATATATCATCTGCAAGAGCGGCTTTTTCTTTTAATTAAATAGAAATTTCTCCCTCAAATACAATTTCTGCCGGTCCAGTCATGTATACCTTATTTTTCTCTCGATCCCACTGAATTTTAAGATCTCCTCCAAGAAGCTTCACAGTTACCTCATCCTCTGTCAATTCATTCAAAATGCATGCTACTGCTACTGCACAGGCCCCTGTTCCACAAGCCAGCGTCTCACCGGAACCTCTTTCCCAAACACGCATTTCTACTGTTCTTCGATCTAATACACGAGCAAATTCTGTATTTACACGCCGAGGAAACCGCTCATGCTGTTCAAATTTCGGTCCGATTTTTTCAAGTTCCAAACCTTTCACATCTTCTACAAATACAACAGTGTGCGGATTCCCCATGGAAACTGCTGTCATTCGATATTCTCTTCCATCTACAACAATTGGTTCATCCACCACCTGTTCATTCTTAGATACAACCGGGATTTCATCTGCATCCAGCACCGGACTTCCCATATCTACCCGAATCTCAACCGCTTTTCCATCTTCCACAGTCAGATGCAAATATTTGATTCCTGCCAATGTTTCAACAGCAATTTCTGTCTGATCCGTCAGACCATAGTCATAAACAAATTTTCCAACACAGCGGATTCCATTGCCGCACATCTCTCCCCGTGTTCCATCTGCATTATACATTTCCATTTCAAAATCGGCCTTTTCAGACGGATTAATCATAATTAACCCATCTGAACCGATTCCAAAATGCCGGTCACTGACAAAACGTGCTGTCTCCGATGGATTTGGAATCGTTTCCTTGAAACAATTCACATAGACATAATCATTTCCCAATCCTTGCATCTTTGTAAATTTCATGTTTCTGCTCTCCTCCTCTTTCTAGTCCGTTATTCTTTCTCTTTTCTGTTGTGCAGTTTCTTCCCTTTACAGATTAAGTCGATTCTCTTCAACTCCTCCTGAGTAAAGTCTGTTTTTCCAACAATTTTTACATTTTCCAAAATCTGCTCCGGCTTTGATGCGCCAATCAAAACACTTGTCAATGCCCGATCTTTTAGAATCCATGACAACGACATCTGCGCCAGCGTCTGTTCCCGATTTTTCGCCAGCTCATTCAGTTCCCGAATCATTTCCAGACGCTCTTCTGTAAGCGCACTTTCTTTCAAAAACCTTCCATCGCGGCGTATTCTGCTGTCCTCCGGGATTCCGTGCAGGTATTTGTCCGTCAGAAGTCCCTGTGCCAACGGACTAAATGCGATCAGACCACATCCATTTTCTTCTGCAAATGTTTTCAAACCATCCTCCTCAATCCAACGATCAAAAATAGAATATCTAACCTGATTGATCACAAAGGGACAGTTCAGCTTCTTCAATATCTTCATTGCTTTTTTTGTTGTTTTGGCATCATAGTTGGAAATTCCCGCATAAAGCGCTTTTCCGCTCTTCACAGCAGTATTGAGCGCTTCCATGCTTTCCTCCAGAGGTGTCTCTTTATCCATCCGATGATGATAAAAAATATCCACATACTCAAGTTTCATCCGCTTTAGGCTCTGATCCAGACTTGACAGAAGATATTTCCTGCTTCCGCCGTCTCCGTATGGTCCCGGCCACATTTCATATCCTGCTTTCGTACTGATCACAAGCTCATCCCGATATGGTTTCAAATCTCCATTAATTATCCGGCCGAAATTTTCTTCCGCACTTCCCGGAACCGGCCCATAATTATTCGCCAGATCAAAATGTGTAATTCCTGCATCAAATGCTGCCTTGCACATTTCTGTCATATTTTCGAAATCATTATTCGTTCCAAAATTATGCCATAGCCCAAGGGATACTTCCGGAAGTTTTAATCCACTTTTTCCACTGTGCCGATACTGCATTTTCTCATAACGCTTCTCAACTGCGATATATGTCATCTTTCTTTCCTCCTTCTGGATTTTCTTTCAAATGTTTCCTAGTCTTCCTCGTCAATCCAGCCTTCTTCATCAATATCCGGGCAAGAATAGTTTTTATTATAGGAACCAAGCGCAAAATTGCCTTTTCGTGGCGCTAACAGCATTCCGATCATCGTACCAAGCAGCAGACAATTGGCTGCCACAAGTACTTTTTCTGTCACTGTCCATTCTCTCTTGAAGAGTGTGTTTACTGTTTCTTTTATTGTTGTTAATATTGTCATACGAATTCCTCCTAGTTTATAGACTATCCCATATCTGCAAATTCATTCTGCAGCTATTGTATCACAAACAAATTACTTCCGCCATCTCTTACCCCTGAAATGCTTCTGCATAATATCCTGAGGACGAAATCGGTTCGTTCGCATCATGAAGATGCTTGGTATCTCCAAACACCTGACAGCGAAAATATGCAATATCATCTTTTCTCTCCTCTGTCTGAACGACACTGACAGACGTTGGCGCCAGAAAAAAACCATGCATCAGAAGCGGCATTGGGATTCCCGTCAGATGGCACATCATAGCCGCGATAATTCCCATATGACAGAAAAGTACGATCGTATCGTCATTATGTTGTTCCACCCGATAATATCGCCCCTCTCTTACATATCCATAAGACTTTAAAAGTGCATCCAGCCCCTGGCATGTTTCATCATATACAGCCTTTACTTCCCTCGTCATAATGTCTCCTTCCATCCAATGATCCCGCTCATAATAACGGTCGTCTTTCGTCCAGTGTTCCGGAAAGAAATCCCACGGTACTTTTCTTCTGCCGCTGATCGGCTCATCCACTCTTGCACGAAATTCTTCAAGCCAGTCCAGCGTTACTGCCTGCCGGTCAAGTTTGCTCATTCCTGCCTTTGCCGTATCCTGAGCTCTCCCAAGCGGTGAGACATAAAACTCCTTCACTTCCCACTTCTGAATTCGTTCTGCCAGTGCATATGCCTCACGCCATCCCTTTTCTGTCAACGAATCAATAGAATAGTCCGGCTCGCCATGCCTAATAAAAATAATCTTCATCTGCTGTTTCCTCCTGACTTGTTCTCTCTTAACTGCATTCCGCTCTTATTTTAACACAAGTTTTTTATCCTTCACGACAATACGTTGCATTTTTCTGATTCTTTTCTTTCAAAGACCTTTCCCCTGTGTTAAAATAAGGAAATAAAGATATTATATCATACAGGAGGATTTTATGATACAGCATCATTCCTTTTCAAAAGCTACATGGAAAACTTCTTTTTTGCTCAGTCTTCTCATTGCCATCGCAGCGCAGTTTCAAATCAGTCTGTTTGATGCCAGTTTCCGTATTTCTGTTGGAATTATATGTATTCCAGTGTTTTTGTTTCTCTTCGATGATATTTCTCTTCCGGCAATTACCTTTTTCTCCGGCGGAGCTGTATTTTTTTCAAGAGTTCTTCAATATTTATTTGAACAGAAGACCTTTGATGGTGCCTTAATCAGTTGCTTTCCGGAAATGTTTTTCTATATCACATACGGTCTGCTTCTCACATTGTTCACCCATCGCAGACATACCTTTTTCAAACGCTTTCCAGATTTCTTCTATTTTATATTGATGGATTACGCTGCTAACTTTGTAGAATTACTTTTGCGTTCCAATGTTTCTGCATTCCACATTTCTACCCAGACAAGCATTCTTCTAATTGCGGTGATCCGCTCCTGCATCATCTGGCTGTTCCTTTCACTGCTGCAGAGATATCACCTTGTTCTCTTAAAGCAAGAACATGCCGAGCGTTATCAGAAGCTTATGCTCCTCATTTCCAAACTGAACGGAGAAGTCATCTGGATGAAAAAGAACACGGAACTCATCGAAAATACAATGAATACATCTTACCGCCTTTTCCACGAACTAAAACGGGTGGAAGCAGATGAGGAACTAACGAAGACCGCGCTTAGCGTTGCGAAAGACATTCATGAAATCAAAAAAGAATACAACTTAATCCTGCGCGGCATTTCCGACGCTTTGGACATGAATGTACAGGATGAAGGCATGTATATGCGAGAGATTCTTCATATTGTAGAATCTTCTTTCCACGGAAGCCCGCTTCTCAAACACCGCAGCTTTGAGCTTTTAACGGACTTCCCGCCAAAACTTTATACTGACAAGCACTATTTCTTTATGTCCATTTTTCGTAATCTTTTTACAAATGCACTCGAAGCTGCAGAAGAAGATTCTAATGTAATAATTCAGCTAAGAATTCACGAGCAGGACGACAACTATTTGATAGAAATATGTGATAATGGACCGGGTATTGCCAAAGAAGATCTGCCGGAAATCTTCCATCCGGGATTTTCTACAAAGATCAACTATTCCACCGGCGAGATCAGCCGCGGACTCGGACTGAATCTGGTACAAGATCTGATCACAAGCCAGCTTCACGGATCCGTCTGTGTTGCATCCAGACCCGGCAATACTACTTTCACAATTCAAATTCCAAAGAATGAACTGGAGGCTAATTCATGAATTTTTATTTAGTAGATGATGATTCCAATATTAGAAATATTTTAAAATTAATCATCCGGGATCGAAAACTCGGAAATGTCTGCGGTTCCTGCGGAGATCCCGTGGAAGCTCTTGAAGACATTTCATTTGCCCATCCGGATATTGTAATTGTCGATCTTTTAATGCCGGAAATGGACGGAATCAGCTTTGTGAGCAAGCTAAAGCAGACGAATCCTAATATTGCTTTTATCATGCTTTCTCAGGTTTCTTCCAAAGATATGATTTCTGATGCCTATGAGAGCGGCATTGAATTTTATATTCACAAACCAATCAACAGTGTCGAGGTGGAAAGCGTCATCCGAACAGTCTGCCAGACTGTTACAATGCGCCAGACATTGGAAAAGATGCAGTCTCTTCTCAGCCACGACCTGAAACAACTTTCCAATCATACTGCCGCCAATGTAAAACAAACAGAAAAAAAATATATCACAAAACTAAAAAATGTTCTTCAAAAGCTTGGCATCATAGGAGAGATTGGAAGCAAAGATATTATTGCTCTTATAGACTTTCTTGTAGAGCATGGACAAACGGTAGATGACTCTACTTTAAATGAACTCTGCGGACAATTCAGCGATAATCCAAAATCTGTAGAACAGCGCATCCGCCGGGCTGCAAATGCCGGCATGGTCAACCTTGCTCATCTTGGACTGGAAGATTATTCAAATGATATTTTTATGGAGTATTCTACAACGCTTTATAACTTTGAACAGGTTCGAAAAGAAATGGATTTTATACGCGGCAAATCCGATAAGCATGGGAATGTAAAAATCAAGAACTTTTTAAATGCATTAATGCTGTATAGCCAGAACTAATTTTTGTGCATTTTGCACAAACTTGTCCATTTTCTTCACTTTTTTCAATTTTCTTTGACACCATTTGTAGTTTTTTGAAACCTGATTATTATAGTAACGTCATCAAAGAGATTTGGAAATAGAATTTGAAGGGAAGGGTAACAAATTATGATGACTATTCTTAGTGGAGTAGGTTTACTCCTGTTAACTCTGGCTGCTTTCTCCTTATTCAGTATGAAAGCACCAAAAGGCTCACAGGCTATGAGCGGTATGGCTAACGCCGCTATCGCAACATTCCTCGTAGAAGCGATTCATAGCTATATTACGGGCGATCTTTTAAATCTGGAATTCTTTAAGACAGTTGGTACAACTTCCGGAAGTCTTGGCGGCGTTGCTGCTGCAATCGCTGTACCGATCAGTATGGGTGCTAATCCGGTTCTTGCGATTTCTGCCGGTGTTGCAATCGGTTCATATGGCATTCTTCCAGGCTTCGTTGCCGGATATATAGTAGGACTTATTTCTCCGCTTCTTGAGAAGAAACTGCCGGAAGGTCTGAACGTAATCGTAGGAGCACTCGTTGTCGCACCGCTTGCACATTTCGTAGCATTCGCTGTTAACCCGGTTGTTAACGCTACACTTGTTAAAATCGGCGGAACAATTACTGCTGCAGCTGAACAGTCTCCTCTTGTAATGGGATTCTTACTCGGTGGAATTATGAAGATGATCTGTACATCTCCGCTTAGCTCTATGGCATTGACTGCTATGCTCGGACTGAAAGGTCTTGCAATGGGTATCGCAGCAATCGCTTGCTTCGGTGGTTCCTTTACAAATGGACTTATTTTCCACAAATTAAAACTTGGTGACAAGAGCAACGTTATGGCTGTTATGTTAGAACCTCTGACACAGGCGCCTATCATCACTGCCAATCCGATTCCGATTTATGGTTCCAACTTCTTCGGAGGAGGTCTTGCCGGTATCGCCGCTGCCGCACTTGGAATTATCAACAACGCGCCTGGAACAGCATCTCCAATTCCTGGACTGCTCGCTCCATTCGCATTCAACCCACCGCTGAAAGTTGTTGCCGCACTTGTTTTAGGTGCAATTGGCGGATCCATCGCCGGTTTGGTTGGCGCTATGATTTTCAAAAATCATAAAGCAAACGTAAACAAATAATCTTATCATTAGAATATGAAATGAGCCGGGAATTTATTCCCGGCTTTCCTTCTGTCTCCGTTTTGGTTCAAACACCAATTCCATCTTCGTTCCTTTTCCGAGCGTACTTTCTACATTCACTCTTGCATTATGGAGAATTGCTCCATGCTTCACAATGGAAAGCCCAAGTCCGGTACCTCCGGTCTCTTTTGAATGACTTTTATCCACTCGGTAAAACCGCTCAAAAATACGCTCCAGTGATTCTTCCGGAATTCCAATTCCATTGTCTTCAATAATCACTTTCGGCACTCCCATAACTGCTCCGGTCCAGATTTTCACATACCCTCTCGGCTGATTGTATTTAATAGCATTATCCGCTATATTATAGATCATCTCTTCAAGAATCTGACGGATTCCCACATACGTTACATGTTCTCCTGTCACTTCCATATGTACATTCTGTTTTTTAGCCTTTAGCGATAACCTCTGACAGATCTGCATTGCCATATCGAAGAAATCCACTTTTTCTTTTTCCAGTTCAATACTCTCTTCATCCAGACGCGAAAGACGGATAATATCATCCACAAGCGTCAGCATCCGATTGCCTTCGTTGTAAATAATTCCCGCAAACGTCTGTATATCTTCCGGACGCACAAGACCATTCATCATCAATTCCGCATAGCCGGAAATCGATGTAAGCGGTGTTTTTAGCTCATGAGATACATTTGCCGAGAACTCTTTCCTCATCTGCTCTACTTTCGCTTTTTCCTGATTTTGGTTTTCAATACTTTGAAGAAGCGGCAGTAACTCCTCATAAGCAATATGACTTGTCGGATGTTCCAGATCAATCTCATTAATCGGCTTAATCAGACGATTTGTCTGCCATTTTGCCATAATCAATGCTATCGTGATCATGACAACAGCCATAATCCCGAGACTCGGAAGCAGATCTGCCATCGTACTAAATACAGTATCTGTCGTTTTAGAAATTCTCAGAACTTTTCCGCTGCTGAGGTATTTGGCATAATAATATGTTTGTTTTTTAAATGTGTCTGACCTTCTAAGCGCCTCGCCTTCACCGTGTTCCAATGCTTCCAGGACTTCCTCACGGCTTCCGTGGTTTGGCACGTTTTCTACTTTTTCTGTGCTGGAATCATAAACTACCGTTCCGTCTTTCTCTATCAGCATCAGACGATTTCCACCAATAAATTCGTCTAAATCAGAAAGGTAATCCTTCTCAGAAATCTCCAACGCCTTCTCAATATATTTCACTTCCTGCCGCACTTCCCGCTTCATATCTTCCAACGTCTGCTGATACAATACCAGCGTTGTAAACGCGAAAGAAAGAAGCAGGGTTATGCTAAGCACAAGCACCATGCTTCTTTGTATTTTACTGCTCATTCTCTGCTCCTATCCGATATCCGACACCTCTTACCGTCTCGATCAGGTCGCCGGCTTTTCCCAGTTTCTGACGCAAGGTACGAATATGCACATCCACCGTACGGGTTTCTCCCGCATAATCATACCCCCAGATTTCTTCAAGAAGGCGATCTCTTCTCAACACGATACCGCTGTTCTTGAGAAGTTTCTCCAGAAGTTCAAACTCTTTCAGTGTTAGGATAACTTCTTTATTCTCTACCGTCACTTCATGCTTCTTCACATTAAGCCTTAGGATCCCCGACTGGAGAATTTCTTTTTCTTGCGGCATCGTTCTGCGCAAGACTGCCTTAATTCTTGAAACAAGCTCCATCATCCCGAAAGGCTTTGTAATATAATCATCTGCCCCGCCATCAAGCCCTACAACTTTGTCATATTCAGAACCTTTCGCCGTTACCATAATTACCGGGATTCCTTTCGTTGCTGCCGATGTCTTTAATTCTTTCAGGAGAGAAAGCCCATCCTCTCCCGGAAGCATAATATCCATCAAAATCAGCGTTGGCTTTTTTTCCTTCAGCGCTTCTTTAAACGCTTTTCCGTCTCCAAAGCCTTCAGCTTTCATTCCTGTGGATTCCAGCGTATAGATTACCAGATCTCTGATATTTTTATCATCCTCAACACAATAGATCATGTTCTTCTCCTTCTACACTTCATATTCGGCGTGGTTGCCATCCTTGTGTACGCCCGTAATAGAAAATTCCACCCACTCCGCTATATTTGTTGCGTGATCGCCAATACGTTCCAGATATTTCATTACCATAACAAGATTCACAATCTCATCTCCATGACTGCCCTGCTCTTCTCTGATCACTTTCACAAGGGAATTTTTGGCCTGCAGGAAAAGCTCATCTACTTTATCGTCTTCCTCCATTACCTGTCTTGCAAGGGCGAGATCCCGATTAACGTATGCCCGGATGCTCTCCTGTACCATTTTCGCGACTGCCTCTGACATCTTATCCACTTGCGAAAGGTGATACTCGCCTTTAAAGTCATTGTGAAGAATAATATCTGCAATATCTGCCGTCTGATCGCCAATGCGCTCCATATCCGTAATCATTTTCAGCGCTGCAGATATCTGCCGCAAATCCTTTGCCACCGGCTGCTGCATTAGAAGAAGCCGAAGACACATCTGCTCTATCTCTTTCTCCATCCGGTCAATGCTCTCATCTTCCCGGATAATCTCCCGCGCCATCTCTTCTGAACGCTTGTGCAGCGCCTGTGTTACTTTCTCAATCGCTTCTTCACAGCTCTTTCCCATCTGAATCAGACGTAAATTAAGAGTGTCCAGTTCTTTATCAAATCTGCTCCGCATAGCCTAGCCAAACCTCCCTGTAATATAATCTTCCGTTCGTTTGTCTGACGGAATGGAAAATAATTTCTCTGTTTCATTATATTCTACCATCTCTCCAAGCAGGAAAAATGCTGTATTATCAGAAATTCTGACTGCCTGCTGCATATTATGTGTTACGATAACGATAGTATAATCTTTTTTCAGCTCCATTGCAAGGTCTTCGATCTTAGAGGTAGATACCGGATCAAGCGCCGATGTCGGTTCGTCCATCAAAAGTACTTCCGGTTGTACCGCAAGGGCTCTTGCAATGCATAACCTCTGCTGCTGTCCTCCTGACATCTGCAGCGCGCTTTTCTTCAGACAATCCTTTGTTTCTTCCCAAATTGCTGCACCACGCAGTGATTTTTCCACAATATCATCTAATTTTTGTTTCGAGCGGATACCATGTGTGCGAGGTCCATATGCAATATTATCATAGATACTCATCGGAAATGGATTTGGTTTCTGGAATACCATTCCAACACGCTTTCTTAATAAGTTCACATCAATATTCTTGTAAATATCTTCTCCGTCCAAGCAGATTTCTCCGGTCACTTTACAACCGTCAACTAAGTCATTCATACGGTTTAGCGACTTCAGCAAAGTTGATTTTCCACAACCGCTCGGCCCAATAAACGCTGTAATTTTCTTTTCTTCAATTGACAGATTAATATTTTTCAATGCCTGAAAATCCTGATAAAACAGATCCACATTTTTAATTGTAATTTTATCCATTGTCTCTACCTTTCATAAATTTCTTTGCAAATGCTCCTGATGCCGCGTTCATCACAATTACTAATACAAGTAGAATAACCGCTGTCGCATAGGCCTGATTCATGTATAGCCCTTCATTTGACAGGCTGTACATATGAACAGAAAGTGTTCTGGCGGAATCAAAAAGTGATTTCGGAATCTTCGCAACCGTTCCTGCCGTGTACATTAGCGCCGCCGTCTCTCCAACAATACGTCCGATAGCAAGAATGATACCTGCCATAATTCCAGGCACTGCTGCCGGAAGAACTACATGAAAAATCGTACGAAGTTTTCCTGCACCAAGTCCGAAACTGCCTTCTCGAAAAGAATCCGGAACTGATTTCAACGCTTCCTCTGCAGTACGCATAATCAGCGGCAGAATCATAATAGAAAGCGTTGCCGCACCTGCAAGGATCGAGAATCCTATTTCCAGTGTATTTACAAAAAACAGCATACCAAACAAACCATATACAATTGATGGAATTCCTGACAATGTTTCTGTTGTCAGACGAATCATCCCTACTAACTTTTTTCGTTTTCCCGTATATTCTACAAGATAGATTGCCGCAAATAATCCGAGAGGAACTGCCACAATCAATGCCAACGCCGTCATAATCACTGTTGTAATCAGCGCCGGAACAAAGGAGACATTATCCGATGTATAGTGCAGCGAGAAAAATTCCGGTTTCAGATGCGGAATTCCTTTGATCATAATATATGCGATTAAAAGAATGAGTACCGTAAATGTAATTGCCGCAGATAAATACACAAATATCTTCATAATCAAAGACGGAAGATGAGTTTTCTTTTTTAAACTTTCATGCTGTGTTGTCATCATTTCTTTCCTCCGTTTCTAAGATTTCTTCTGCTGTAAAGCAGACGCACATAAATTGATCAATAAGATAAAAACAAACAGTACAACCGCCGTCGCAATCAAAGCTTCACGGTGAAGATCTGTCGCATATCCCATTTCAATTACAATATTAGATGTTAACGTGCGGACACCTTCAATCAGCCCTTTTGGCATACGCGGCTGGTTACCTGCGACAAGAATTACCGCCATTGTTTCCCCAATAGCTCTTCCGATTCCAAGAATAACACCTGCTGTCACACCGGATTTTGCTGCCGGAAGCACAACTTTAAAAATACTTCTCTCATGAGTAGCTCCGAGCGCCAATGTTCCTTCATAGTAAGATATCGGCACTGCTCTAAGCGCAGATTCTGTCACACCGATAATCGTCGGAAGAATCATGATACCAAGCAAAACAGAAGCTGTCAGCATTGAATTTCCGTCATATCCCGGCGGAAGGAATTCACGAATAACCGGTACCAATACTACAAGACCGAAAAATCCATACACAACTGATGGAATTCCGGCCAGCAGTTCTGTCGCTGCCTTTAACCCTGGGTAAATTTTCTTTGGACAGTAAAACGCCATAAAAATTGCTGTCAGAATTCCAATCGGAACACCGATCACAATCGCTCCTGCCGTTACATAAATACTTCCAAGAATCATCGGAAGAATTCCGTAAAGATTGTTGGACGGCCGCCATATTTCCCCGAAAAGGAATTCCAGCCACCCGATTTTCTGAATAGCTGGAATTCCATTTCCGAAGAGAAATACACAGATCAAAATGACTGCCATAATCGACATGCACGCTGCTACAAGAAATACAATGTGCATTGCCCGCTCTTTCCACTGTTTCATCTGCTATACCTCTTATTCTCTCTCCCGATTATTTTTCAAGAGCTTCTTTCCATGTAGAAACTTCACCTGTAAAAATTGCTTTTACCTGATCTTTTGTTAAATCTTCTGTTGTATTATCGTTATTAACAATGACTGCGATTCCGTCAAGTGCAATGACCGTTGGTGTCAGTCCGCCTTCTAATTCAGAATCTTTCAGTTCTCTTGATGCCATTCCAATATCGTAAGATCCGTCCATTGCTGATGTCATTCCTGTTGTAGAGTCGCTCTGCTGCACTTCCACATTTACATTTGTATTCACTTTTTTATATGCTTCTGCAAGTTTTTCCATAACCGGCGCTACGGAAGAAGAACCGCCTACTGTTACTTTTCCTGATGCCCCTGTAGATGCATAAGCTCCTTCTACTTCTACCGGAATATAACCTTCTTCTTCAATGATTGCCTGTCCTTCTTCACTCATAATAAATCCCATGAAGTCTTTGGCTGCATCACTTACGCCTTCTTTTACCGCAATATTAAATGGTCTTGAAATTTCATAACTGCCATTCTTTACGTTCTCTGCCGATGCATCTACACCGCCAATTTTTACTGCTTTGACCGTATCATTTAATGCACCAAGAGATGTATATCCAATCGCGTATTCATTTCCGGCAACCTGTGTCATCATAACTGATGTGCTGTTTGTAATATTGGCATCTGCTGTTGTCATATCCACTTTCTCGCCGTCTTTTTCTTCTTCAACTCCGAAAAGTTCTACGAATGCTCCTCTTGTTCCGGAACCATCTTCTCTTGATACAACGGAAATTTTTCCTGCTTCATCCCAGCCGGAAGCTCCTTCCTTGTTTCCCCCATCAGCTGCATCGCTGTCTTTACTTCCACATCCTGTAAGTACACTTCCTGCTAAAACTCCTGCTAATAGTAATACTGTTAACTTTTTCATAATATATGATCTCCTCTTTTAATTCATTTCTGTTGACATCTATTACTATAATGTCCCATTGTTAAATCCAAATACCTTTTTCTGTTAAATCTGTGTAAAAAAGTAGAAACACTACAAATAAAAAAACTGCCGGCAGCTCATCGTCTGCCAGCAGAAATAATCTGTTTTCTCTTATTGACTTTTTTCCTGTAAAATATCTACTATCGTTTTTTCCGTTCCAATCATTCCCGGAGATGCAATTTCACCCATATGCTGCATCGTCTCTTCCGGTGAAGCTCCATTAATTCCATGAATTTCATCAATATAAATCTCATGCATTGCAAAATCCGCTGACTGAAATGCTGCATTCACAGCTACAATTCCTTTCATGGTGCATCCTTTATTTCCACCATGGCAGATCATACCGGTAATGCTGCTGGACATATTATTAATTGTTCTTGCCATCGCATGTTCATCTCCGCCATTCAAATACACTAATGCACATGCCATTCCGGTTCCTGCCGCAATACCACAGCCACAAAATGCAGAAAGTTTGCCGGAGTATTCTTTAATATACATACAAACAAGATAACTCAAAGCTGTCGCACGATATAACATCTCATCACTCAGTCCTCGTATCTTACACACACCATATAACGGCATTGTCGCAATGATTCCATGAGCTCCCGACCCCGTAATACTCATAGCCGGCTTATCCAGACCAATAACACGCGCTTCAATTGCCGCATTGCAGAGCAGTGAAGCTGTATTCAATTCGTTCTGTGAGATGATCTTTCCATCGTTTTTCTCAAGCAGATAACGTGCATATGTTGTTCTTGGATTTTGAATTCCTTCTTCAAACAGTGCATAATTCATCTCATACGCCGCTTTAATAAATTCAATCTCCTGTGCCGGAACTGTTTTCACATATGCAACAATCTGACTCAACGTATAGTTGTGGATCAGAGGCGGTTCTTCCTGTGCATTGGATTCAGTGATTTCCTCCTTTTCCAGAACAACCTTACCATTTACTTCAATCCGAACAATATTGGTATGCGCGTCACGAATTCTTACCATCGCTTCTCCGCCCGTTGTTTTTACCTGTGCCTCAATAAAAATGCGGCTTGTGATCTCACTCATTTTTACTGTAATTTTGCCTTCTGCTACAAGCTGCCTAGCGGCATCATTATCTTCTTTTGTCACATCTGCAAGACTCTCCAGTTCTTTTTCCGGTTTTCCTGCAACCGCCCCCAAAGCTGCCGCATATTCATTTCCGTAAAAATGACTATTTGGGATTCCACAAGTATAGGCATTTTTATACATACCACTATTTAATAGAAGCGTCACATTTTCAATCGCCCCCGGAACAAATGACTTTGCTTTTGAAACTGCATATGCTATTGCTCCCGGCTCTGTCACACCAAGTGCCGGGCGCATATCTCCCTTAATTAATTGTGTCAGTTCATGCATTTTCTTTACCTCCGTTTAGCAAGATAAATTGTTTACCGCTTCCTCTAATTGTTTTAGTGCTTTTTGTAATACAACTCGTGGACATGCTGCATTTAATCGCATAAATCCACTTAATTCTCTTGTAAAGTCTGAGCCAGGGCTTAAACCTAAACCTGCTTTTTCAACCATAAACTTTTTCAATTCTGCATTACTCATATTTAATGCTCTGCAATCTAACCAAACAAGATAAGTTGCATCTGGAATATTAGCCTTAATGCTCGGAATGTGCTCCTCAAAATAGTCACGAATAAAGTCCAGATTACCAGAAATATATTCCAAAAGCTGTTCCAGCCATTCTTCACCCTCATTCAGCGCTGTTTCCATTGCCACTGAACTAAAGGCATTATTTCTATGTACATCCATTCCACTCCAGTAAGCGTCAAATGCTTTTTTCATCTCTATATTAGGGAACACTGTCGTAGACGCCTGAAGCCCTGCAAGGTTAAATGTTTTTGTTACTGAAATACATGTGATGATTTTTTGATCAGCTTCCGGTACTGCAATAGCTGCCGGTATGTGCTTTTTCCCATGAAATATGATATCTGAATGAATTTCATCTGAAACTACCAATACATCATTTTCAAAGCAGAGTCTAAGCATTTTAGCCAGTTCTTCCTGCGTCCAAACACGTCCCAACGGATTATGCGGATTACATAAGATAAAAAGTTTCACTTTAGGATCTTTTACCAGTCTTTCAAATTCTTCAAAATCCACTTCCCATACACCATCATGCTCTAAGAAATTATTCTGTACGAGCGTTCTTCCTGTGTTTTCTGTAATTTCAAAAAATTCCGGAAAAACAGGTGGCTGAATCAAAACTTTATCTTCCTTATCCGTAAATAGTTTAATAATAACTGCAAGGGCTGGAACTACCCCCAAACACCAGCTGCATAAGTCTGTATCTAATGTCCATCCATTTCGCCTCTTCTGCCAATCAGCATAAGCCTTAAAATAACTGTCCGGACGAGATGTATATCCCCATATACCTTCTTCTGCTTTCTTTTTGCAGGCATCAATAATCGGCTGTGCTGTTTGGAAATCCATATCGGCAATCCAAAGTGGAATTACCTGATCTGTTCCGAAATTTTTCACTCTTTCGTCATACTTTGCAGAACGGTTTTTACTTCTGTCTACAGGCTCATCAAAATTATATTTCATAACTTTCCCCTTTCTCTATGACTCATTATTCAACTAAATGACATGCTACATAATGTTCATTTCCTACATTCTTAAATATTGGTCTTTCTTCTTTACAACGCTGTGTAGCATAAGGGCATCTTGATGCAAATTTACAGCCAATCGGCGTATCTATCGGACTTGGAACATCTCCTTGAAGCATTTCTGGTTTCTTCTTTTTACTGATAGCCGGATCAAGTTCAGGAACTGCTGACATAAGGGCTTTTGTATACGGATGAAGCGTATGCTCATATAGTTCTTCTGTCTCTGCAAATTCCACAAGAGATCCTAAGTACATAACCCCTACTTTCTTAGATATATGTCTTACCATAGAAAGGTCATGTGCAATAAATAAATATGTAAGTCCTAAACTTTCTTGGAGATCTTCCAACATATTTACTACTTGCGCCTGAATACTAACATCCAACGCTGAAATCGGCTCATCACAGACAACAAAATCCGGATTTACCGCCAATGCTCTGGCAATTCCGACTCTCTGTCTTTGTCCTCCTGAAAACTCATGTGGATAACGACTTGCATGATCTTTTCCAAGACCGACTGTATTTAGCAGTTCGTAAATACGCTCCTGTCTTTCTTTTCCTTCAAACAGATGATAAATATCCAGTGGCTCACCAATAATATCAGACACCGTCATTCTAGGATTTAATGATGCATATGGATCCTGGAAAATCATCTGCATTCTTTTTCTATACGGCCATACCTCAGAGGCGCTCAATTGCGCAATATCCTTTCCGTCAAATATAATTTGTCCGGATGTTGGCTTATAGAGACGCATAATTGAATATCCTGTGGTTGATTTACCACATCCGGATTCCCCTACAAGTCCGATAGTTTCCCCTTTTTGTACTTTGAAGGAAACGCCGTCTACCGCTTTTACATATTCTACTTTCTTACCTAAAAGCCCTTTTTTATTTTCAAAATACATTTTCAGGTCTTTTACTTCCAGAAGCGTATTATTTGCCATTACGGATTCCTCCCTTCTGACTTTCATAATCTTCATTCTTTGGTGCATCCGGATGACACATGAAACAACTTACACGATGTGTATCGCTAATATATTCTTCTGGAACCGGCATAGATGCACAAACTTTCATAGCATATTTGCACCGAGGATAAAATGGACATCCTGTTGGCGGATGAAGCATATCCGGCGGTGTTCCAAGAATCGGAACAAGTCTTTGCTTAGATTCCTCGCCTGTTACCTTAGGAACAGAGTTCAAAAGTCCCATTGTATATGGGTGATGTGGTTCATAGAAAATTTCTTCTGTTGTTCCTTCTTCCATAATTTTTCCACCATACATAACAATGATCCTATCACAAATACTGGAAGCACATCCTAAGTTATGTGTAATTAAAATAGTAGCTGTGCCGAGCCTTTCATTCAATTCCTTCATCAAAGCTAACACCTGTGCCTGAATAGTAACATCTAAGGCCGTTGTCGGTTCATCTGCAATCAGTAATTCCGGCTCACACGAAAGCGCCATAGCAATCATAGCTCTCTGTCTCATACCACCTGAAAATTCATGCGGATAGGAATGAAATCTCTTTTCCGGTGAAGGAATCCCAACTAAACGGAGCATTTCAAGAGCACGCTTCTTGGCATCTTCTTTGCTGATTTTATGATGTGTTAAAATAGCTTCTGTAATCTGATCACCAATTTTAAATAAAGGATTTAAAGATGTCATTGGATCTTGAAAGATCATTGCGATATGATCTCCCTGAATCTTACGCATCTCACTTTTTTTCTTTTTCAAAAGATCTTCTCCATTAAAAAGAATTTCACCTCCGGTAACTTTGCCCGGATATGCTAAAAGTCCCATGATAGAAAGTGATGTTACACTTTTTCCACTTCCGGATTCACCGACAATACCAATGATTTCACCTTTATTCAAATCAAAACTAACATCGCGAATTGCCTTTACCTCTCCCAAATGCGTAAAGAAAGAGGTATGTAAATTTTTAACATCTAATAATTTTTCACTCATCTAGATTTCCTCCTTACTTACGCTGTTTTGGATCAAATGCATCTCTCAGACCATCACTGAATAAGTTAAATGTCAAAATGGTTACTGAAATCGCAATTGCTGGAAATACCATCTGATATGGATACACATAAATTCCAGCTAATGCGTCATTACAAAGCGTACCCCAGGAAGCCATCGGTGCTGAAATACCAAGACCTACAAAACTCAAAAATGCTTCATTAAAAATAGCACTCGGAATCTGCATTGCGATATTTACCATAATCGGTCCCATCATATTTGGAATCAAATGTTTAATGATAATTCGTTTTGTATCGGCCCCTGTTACAATAGCTGCCTTAACAAACTCCTGTTGTTTTAAAGTTAAAACCTGTCCTCTGACAATTCGGGCCATTTTTACCCAGAATGTCAATCCTAGTGCTAAAATAATAGATGTAATACCAGGACCAACTACAACCATAATTAAAATAACATAAAGTGTCATCGGAATAGAATCTAATACGTCTATCACACGCATCATAATGTTATCAACTGCCCCGCCACAATACCCTGCTATAGCACCGTAAAAAACTCCTACAACAAAGTTGATGAATGCTGCAAAGAAACCAACAAGAAGCGAAATACGTGCTCCATATACGACACGAATAAATAGATCTCGTCCAAGACCATCTGTTCCAAGCAAATATGTTTTATTTCTAAGTTTCTCTTGATTTGTAAGTTCCTTTCCATCACTGGAAACTAATGTACGTTGAATTTTATTTTCCAGAATATTTTTTGCTTCTTCTACAGTAACTTCTGTTGTGTCAGTTCCTGCAAAATATTCTTCTAAATATGTAATTCCTTTAATATTGATTTTATTTAAGCCTTTTTTTGCCGCTTTCTTTTCTATTTTTTTGAATTCTTTACTTGCTTCTGAATAAGCACTGTAATCGACACAAATTTCACTTCCATTAACCTCGAAATAGTTTTTCTTTGCTGTCATGTCCTTATTTTTCGCTTCTGCAAGTCCCTCAAGATTTCCCTTTTTATCCACGACAACAACCGTATATTGTGGTGTTACATATATATTTTTTCCATTTTCTAAAGGATATACTTTCATCACAACCGGAATATTGGCTAATTCCAAATCTTGTGTTTTATAATCATATTTCCAAAACATTGGAATAAAAATGGCCCCAAGCGTAAGAACTATAATTATAATTAAAGATAAAATCGCTATTTTGTTAGATTTTAATCTTCTCCATCCATCTTGTAGAAATGTAAGACTTGGACGTTCCATCTTTTCTGCATTTTTTTCATCCTGCTCTAATGGAGTCCATAATTCTGGAGAAATATTGCTGTTTTTTTCCTTCATACTTTAATCACCTATTTTATTGATATTTAATACGTGGATCAATTAATACATATAAAATGTCGACTACCAAAATACAAATTACAAGTATAATTGAGAAGAATACTGTAATTCCCATAATTAATGTATAGTCTCGGTTAAGAATACTATTGGTAAACAAGTTTCCAATTCCCGGAATACCAAATACTTTTTCAACAACGAAAGATCCTGTAATTAGCGCCGCAAACATTGGTCCAATATAAGTTACTACCGGAAGAAGTGAGTTTCTCAATGCATGCTTTCCAAGCACTTTCCACTCTGGAAGTCCTTTTGCCCTTGCTGTACGGATATAATCCTGATTCAAAACATCAAGCGTGGAAGTTCTTGTAAGACGAACAATATATGCCAATGAGAACAGAGCACTGACTACAACCGGTCCAATATATCCTTTCCAACTATCAACTCCATAAGATGGCACCAAATTTAATATTTTACTAAACAAAAACAAGAATCCTGTTGCAAAAACAAAGCTCGGAATAGTAGCTCCCAATGTTGATAGTATCATCAATAATCTATCTATAAACTTATTTTGTCGCAAAGCTGCAATGATTCCAAAAAATACTCCAAATATCAAAATGACTCCCGATGCCCAAATTCCTATTGCTAATGAATATGGAAATCCTGCTGAAATAATATCATTTGTTGTAAGTCCCTTTTTCATAAATGAGATACCGAAATCACCATGCAGATAATTCCATAAATATGTTCCATACTGTTCTATTGGTGGTCTATCAAGTCCATATTTTGCTTTCATATTTGCAATAATTACCGGATCATTCATCTTTTCACTGGCAAATGGATCACCAGGAATCGCATTCATTAAAATAAATGTTAGCGTCATAATGAACCAAATTGTAATAATTGCAGAAATTACTCTTTTTATTACATATCTCAGCATATTACTTCTCCTCTAATAATAGGGAGACCGAAAAGCAAAGCACTTTCCGGTCTTCCTAAAAATTAAAAACTACTCAACGATTTCTGCGTGGCTAAACATAAAGGAATTACCTAATGTACGTTCAACACTTTCTACATTATCTTCGTTTACAAGAGCTACGAAAGATGGATAATAAAGCGCAGTTACAGGTACATCTTCCATAAGAGCTTTCTCTGCTGCCACCCATGCATTATCTCTTTCCTCACCCAATGATGCCGTTGCTTTATCAAATGCTTCATCAAATGCTTTATTTCCTGGATTTAATGTTGTATCATGAGGAGCTCCTTTGTACTCTTGCCATCTCCACTGACATGTATTGTTTCCATTCTGAGAATAGAATAATTTAATCAGTCCACTGGCATCATACGGATTATTTGTCCATCCGCCAGGAGCCATCTGATAATCACCTTTGCTCTTTGTAGATTGGAATACGCTGGACTCTTCTGCACGAAGTTTTACTTTAATATTTAAGTTTGTCTCAAGCATTTGTTGAATTGCTTCACAAAGTCTCTTGTTCTTTTCACTGTTAGCATATGCAAGTTCTACTTCCGGGAACCCTTCTCCATTTGGATAACCAGCTTCTGCAAGCTCTTTCTGAGCTGCTTCTACATTAGCCTGACGTGGATTAATACCATATTCTTCTGCCGGATAACCATCTTCTTCCATTACACGGAAAGAAGAACCATCTGTCTTCTGACAAGTTGGAGCAATAAATCCGCTTGCCGGTACAGAACCGTCTTTTAATACCTGTTCTGTAATCTGTTTTCTATCAATAGCCATTGCAACTGCTTTTCTTACATGAAGGTTATCGAATGGTGCTTTATCAACATTAAAGTTCAAGAACTGTGCACCAGTATCTGCACCAACGATTACATATGGATCCTCTGCTACAATCTGAGGAATCTGTTCTGCCGGAAGATGATCCATAACATCCACTTCTCCTGCCTGATATGCCTGATATGCAGTATTATCATCAGCAATAATAACTGCTTTGATGCCAGGGAGCTTTACTTCATCCGCTGCATAATAGTTTGGATTTTTCTTAAACAACATATGTGAACCCACTTGATATTCTTCTAGGAAGAATGGTCCATTACTCACAGCAGTTTCTGGCTTCTTTTCCCAACCTTCACCTGCTTTTTCGACTACTTCTTGCTTAATTGGAAGATACACATCATTAGCAACTAACTGTGGGAAGAATGGTGTTGCATTTTTAAGAACAACTTCAAATGTATAATCATCAATAGCCGTTGCTTTGATGTCTTCATATTTTCCTGTTCCATCAAAGTATTCCTGACCACCTACAACATAGTCCGTAATCGCCTGAAGTGCTTCAGATGCAAAATTCGGGTCACACATTCTTCTCCATGAATATTCAAAATCTTTTGCTGTAACATTACTTCCATCAGACCACTTTGCATCTTTTCTTAAATGGAATGTATATGTTTTTCCGTCCTCTGATACATCCCATTTTTCAGCCATACCCGGTCTAAAACCATCTGCTGTAGATACTGTAAGCCCTTCAAATAACTGTTTTACAATTCCATCAGAAACAGATTCTGAGTTATTTGTCGGATCCCACTGCTTCGGTTCAGAATATAATCTCCAGATTAAATATCTTTCTTCGCTTTGTTCTGGTTCTTCTTTCTGAGTCTCTTCTTGTTTTGCAGATTCATTTTGTGGTTCATTTGTTTTCTTACTACCACACCCTGCAAGACTACCAGCAATCAATGTTGCCGCCAAAAACAATGCTAATGTTTTCTTTTTCATACGCTTTCCTCCTTCTCATCCATTCTTTAAGTTTTCCGAAAAAGAAACTTACCGTGTTTTTTATTCACAGTATAAATATTACTCGTAGTATAATTTATTTTGTACATTATGTCAATATCTTGACATATATTTTTTATTGTTCTATAATATTTATACAATTATTGTTTTGTTTTATCTATAAGTAATTCAACAAATAAAAGGAGGATTATTCTATGAAGAAAGCCCTGAAAATCTATATTTCTATTGACATGGAAGGAATGGCTGGCATTACCTCACCATCCCAAGAACGTGAAGAAGTTCCTTCATTTCGACGCGCTCTGCATAATCAAGTTCATTGGATTATAGAAGGAATTCAAGCTTCTTCCAGAAACGATGACGTAGAAGAAATCACTATTTCCGATTCTCACGGAAATGGAACTAATCTTTCTTATGATGAACTTTGCCAAATGGATGAACGTATCAGCTTAGTTAGCGGTTCTCCAAGAAGGCAGTTTATGATGTCATGTCTGGATGAAACTTATGATGTTGTTTTCCTTGCTGGTTACCATGCAGGCCCTGGGGAATGTTTTGCCAATATGGATCACAGCTTCTATGGAAAAGTTGTTTCCAGCCTTAAAATCAACGGAATATATATGAATGAAAGCACAACAAATGCTGCATTAGCTGCTTCTTACAATGTTCCTGTTGGTCTTGTCATCGGAGATTCCGGCCTTTACAAACAACTTATCGAAAAAGAAATGATGCCCTGGGTCAAATTTGTCACTACAAAAGAAGCTTTATCCCGCTATGCGGCAAAATTCCCACCACAAAAGGTTCTAAGAGAAAAAACCATTTCCGCAGTAAAAGAAGTTCTTGCTTCTGATTTAAAATCTATTCCTTTATATGAAGTAACAACTCCAATCACTCTTGGATTTGAATTTAAATCAACTGGAATGACAGATACCGTTGCCCAGATACCACATATGAAACGTTTAAGTGGTACAGAAGTAGAAATCACTTGCAGCGATATGCACGAATTAGAATGTGGTATTTCTGCTATTACCGGTCTCGCCGGAACATCGAACTAATTTTAAATTTTATCATAACACTATTAGGAGGATAACAAAAATGGGAAAATATAATTTTGATGAAGTAATCGATAGACATGGTACAGCATGCAATAAATGGGAATATAATATTCCCGAAGGCATTTTACCTATGTGGGTTGCAGATATGGATTTCGCGGCAGCTCCTGAAATTCGCGAAGCAATGCAGAAGCGCTTAAATCATCCGGTTTATGGCTATACACATCACAGTAAAGAATTAAAAGATGCTATCGTATCTTGGGTAAGCAGACGCTATCACTGGGATATCCAAAGTGAATGGCTAGGTTTTAGCCCTGGTGTTGTTCCTGCTCTCGTTATGAGTCTTCTATCTCTTACAACACCTGGTGATCGTGTAGTGATTATGACTCCTGTCTACCATCCATTCTATTCTTCTATTGAAGAAAATGGACGTGTCATCATTAATCATCAGTTAGACTGCGACGAAAACGGACGCTATTCTATCAACTTCGACCGTTTAGAAGCCCAGATTGATAATCGCTGCAAAGCAATTATGATGTGCAACCCTCACAATCCAGCCGGTCGCGTATGGACGAAAGAAGAGCTTCTGAAAGTTGCAAAAATTGCTGAACGCCATGAACTTTATATCATCTCAGATGAAATTCATGCAGATTTCGTATATGGTGGAAAGCACCACACACCTATGGCATCTGTATCTGAATACGCAATGAACCATACAATTACTGCCTTTGCACCAAGTAAAACTTTTAATGTTGCCGGCTTGTGCCAATCTTATGTGGTTATTCCTAATAAGAAATTATTCAATGCTTATAACGCAACTTACAATGCATTTGATTTGGGTGATAACATCTTCGGAATGACTGCACTTACTGCTGCATATACAAAAGGCGAAGAATGGCTTGAAGAAATGCTGCAATATCTTGAAGCTAACAGAGATTTTACAGTGAAATATATCGAAGAAAATATTCCTGAAATCCGCATCTGGTCACCGGAAGGTACTTATTTATTATGGCTCGATTGCGCAAAACTCAATTTAGAAAATGATGACTTAAATCAGTTTTTCTTAGAAAAAGCAAAAGTAAAAATGAATCCTGGTTATCGCTTTGGCGCTCAGTGCAGTACATATATGAGATTAAACATTGGTTGTCCACGCGCGCAGTTACAGGAAGCACTTGCCCGTATTGAAAAAGCAATTAAAAACCGCTAATTTTAATTCTCGAATCTCGAAAGGGGAGTGGGAATATGTATGGAAACCGAATTCGAGAAATGCGGAAAAAAAGAGGTCTAACGCTTAAGGAAGTAGCTGAGGCAACTGGATATACGATAGGACATATCTCACAAATTGAACGTGATTTAAAATCGCCTTCGTTAACAGCGCTTAGAAAAATTGCTGCCTGCCTGAACTGCTCGGAAGTATGGCTTATCATGGGGGATACCGAAGCCAACTTCCAATCATCTAATAATGAGAATTCTTCAAAAGGAACTTACTTAGTTCGAAAAGAAAATAGAATACCAATGCGAATACCGGAAATCGATGTTTCCTATTCTATCTTTACACCTTCTGCACTTCCAAATGAACAGGAAGCACAAATGACCGGATTAATTGTAAAGCTAAAACCTGATACCTGGGTTACTGAGCGTATGATTTCACATGGTAATTATGATGAGAGTATTCTGCTCCTAAAAGGGGAACTGGAACTTCGTATGGATGACAGCACTTATACTATTCATGAAGGGGATAGTTTTTATATCCCTAAAAACAGTTTACACAACTACTTAAATACATCAGATGAAGAAGCGATTATAATCGTTTATTTCTCTCAATTAATTTATTAAGGAAACTACAATTATGAAATATATTATAGATGGACATTTTGATTTGCTAAGCGATGTAGCTGTACGCCGAAAAAACGGGGAGCATAACGTCATTGAAAGATTATATTATCCTTCTTTCAAGAAAGGAAACGTTACTGGAGTTGTCGCCTCTCTTTTTGTAGACAGTCAGTATCTCCCTTATGGCGGTCTTTCCATAGCAATGGAACAGATTGCTGCTCTTCATTGTGAAATTAATGAAAGCCCAGATCTTCTCATGCTCTGTACAAGTGCAGAAGATTTTAGAAAAGCTGCTTCCACTAATAAAGTTGGAATCCTTCTCTCTTTTGAAGGCTCAGAACCGATTTCTTCCTGCCTGATGCTGCACACATTTTATGCCGCAGGTGTAAGAGGTCTCGGACTCACATGGAGCAGACGAAATATGGCAGCTGACGGTTGTGATTTCACAGGTACTCTAAAAAAAGGCGGACTGACCAGCTTCGGAATAGATCTCGTAAAGGAAGCAGAATCTTTAAATATGATTATCGATCTTAGCCACTTAAGTGATGAAGGAGTAGATGATATATTATCAATTACATCATGCCCTGTAATTGCATCTCATTCAAATGCACGTGCAATTGCTCATAATAATAGAAATCTGAAAGATTCTCACTTAAAAGAAATTGCCAAACGCGGCGGAGTTGTCGGCTTAAATGGGTGCAGCATCATCAATGCTGATCCTGGCAGTACCCCTGACCGAAAACAGATGATTTCACACTTAGATCATATGTTTAGCGTCATGGGAGAACAACATGTAGGATTCGGCTTTGACTTCTGTGATATTTTCCTAAAAAGCAGTTCTGCCGGAGATCTTTCAAAAATGCCTGAATATCCGTTTGATATTCTCTCCGGCGGGCACAAAGATATTCCTAACTTTCTGCAGGATTTAAAAAATCACAATTATTCAGATGAACGCCTTTCTTTGCTCGCAGGTGAAAACTGGCTTCAGGCATTTGAAAAAATACTAAAAAATTAATTCACGGGAAGGAGTACTTTTACAATGAATTCAGATATGACAAAACAATTAGATCAACTTTTTTGCATGTGGAATCGCGGTTTATGCCCTGGTGCTCAGGTACTAATTCGTCAACATGGAGAAACACTTTATGAAAAATGCTTCGGATACGGAAATATCGAAAATGAACTAAAAATACATACAAATAGCATTTTTCACGTTGCATCTATTTCAAAAGAATTTACTGTTATGGCTATTCTTCTTCTCTGGAAAGACGGTAAACTTGATTTAGACGATGATATTAGAAAATACCTTGATGAATATATTAATATTGAAACACCGATTACAGTACGTCAGATGATGAACAATGTCAGTGGATTGCGTGACCAGTGGGAACTCCTATTTTTACGTGGCATTACAATCAATGATCAGATTACAATGAACGATATCAATACTACTGTACGTCTTCAGAAAAACCTAAATTTTGATCCGCAGTCACAATATTTGTACAGCAACACAGGGTTTCATTTGCTTGCTTTAATTGTTGAAAAGTTATCCGGCATGAGCTTTCCGCAATTTGTAAAAGAACGTATTTTCATTCCTCTCGGAATGACACACTCTTTCGTTCGTGAAAGTTTTACACAAATCGTTCCAAATCTTGTATATTCTTATCAAGACGACGGAGATGGTAACTTCTACTATAACCCGTTAAATTATGCATTATATGGACCTACATCCGTTAATACATGCGCTTCCGATCTTTGTAAAGTATTAGATGAATATATTCATCCAAATATAATCGACCCGGAAATTATTGAATTGATGAAAAAGCCAGCAATTCTCAACAATGGTAATCCTGCTGAATACTGCGGCGGATTAATGACACATAAACTTCACGGAATGGATGTATTTGGTCACGGTGGCGCAGATGCTGCATATCGCGGACAAATTATCTGTATTCCTCAGGAAGAATTGGAAGTTATCCTTATCAGCAATACGACCACTTATCCAATGGCCAAATTGGCTGATAAAGCTGCCTGCATTGTTCTTGGACTGCCTGATTGTACGGAACCTCTTATTCCTGAACATACTACAATCTCTGCTTATAGTGGTTTATTCTTGACAGCTTTGCCTGATGATCCTGTTTTTGTTAATATTTTTCTACAAGACAATAAATTTTTTATGAAAAGAGAATGGTGCTACACAGAGCTAATTAAGGAAGATGATGGCGGATATCGAGTAGGAACATTAGATGAAAAAATTTATTTCACAGAAGACGGAATTCTATACAGACTTCCAAGCCGTGTAATAAAACTATTTTCTGCTACCCCGGCAAATCCATCCCTTTTCCAAGAAGGAAGTTACTATAACGACGAAACTGACTCTCACATTACCTTAGTGAAAACAAATACAGCTTGTGAAATTCATATGCCGCGTTATGGAAAAGCAATTCTTTATACTACTTTATCTGGTGAAATTGCATATAAAATGGATGCTAATTTAGTTATGTATGTAAAACCAGAAAATAATACACTTACTATGGACGGATCACGAGTAAAACATATTCAATATCAAAAGCAATAAAAGAGTTCGAAACGAACTCTTGTTAAATGATTATTTTAATCCTGGCGTCAGACTATTTAATAACTTTATTTTTAGTCTGGCGCCATACTCTTATAGTAATTTTTATAACCTCTTTTTAATCACAAAAAAATCTCCCCAACCATATATCTACAGTTGGAGAGATCAAATGCTGTCAAAACACTATGATAGTCTCTTTTCAAAGTTACCGACTGCCTTCGCCCCTTCTGTGAAGATCATAAATGCATTCGGATCAATATCATGTACAATTCTTGTGATTTCATTCTGCTCATATTTTGAAATCATCACAACAAATACTTTCGATTCTTCTTTTGTATAAGAACCTTTTCCTTCCCACTCTGTTACACCTCTTCGCATTTCCTGCATAACAGCCTGCTCTACGCCATCTTTCTTTGTGAAGATCATAACGCTCAAACTGATATTCTGAACATGCACCCGGTCACAAGTCATTGCCATAACTGTTGCATAGATAAGGGAGTAAACTGTAATTTCAATGTCAAATACCATAAGACAGATTCCATAAACAAAAATGTTCATAATAATGCTGACTTTTCCTACACTGAAAGATGGGTATTTCTTTGCACATACCATTCCAAGTGTATCCTGTCCGCCGCCTGAGCTTCCGCCCCGCAGAATCAGTCCGGTACCGACTCCGGCAACAAGACCTCCGATAATACATGCTGTCAGATAATCTTCGATAATCGGTGTATTCGGAATCGGGATAAATGTCATAAACAATGTCTCAATTGTTGTTGTGTAGATAGACAGATAAAAAAAGCTTCTGCCAAGCACCTTCCATGCCATATAAAACAACGGTACGTTCAACAGCCAGAAAATAATACCATCCAGGTTAATTCCCCCAAGCGCTGCAATTTTCAGATAATCTACCAGAAAGGTTCTGATCAACTGCGCGATACCAAGAAATGTACCATTGTACAGATGCAGCGGTAAAATAATAATATTAACACCGGTTGCAAAAAGAAGGCTTCCAAGCGTTGCCCATGCGACACGAATGACCATTTTTTTGTTTTTTAGTTTCTCCATTCCTAACTTCCTCCTAATGTACTCATAGACTACATTCTAGCACCTTTGTATATTGTTGACAACTCATTTTTCAAGAATCTAATACTGTTTTCGAGAGATTTTACCGGCAGCATCAACCTGTTTCATTTCTCTTTCATTATATGAAAAAAACAGACCAGTGCTTTCTGCACCAGTCTGTCTACAATTCTGCAATCTTTCTTCTATAACAGTATTCTGCATCTTATTCTGACACAATCGCTATGCTTCATTACTCAAGAGAAACTTCTTTCCTGAGCAGCATGCGCTCTTCTGCCTCTTCCGGGTCATCCGGTTCATCAAAATCCTTCTGTTGATCCAGACATTCCTGAATCGCTTCATTCAGAGAAAGCATCCTCTCATCCAACGTAGAAACCATCTCCGCACATTCCTTTAAATCTCTGCTGATATATTCCGGTGCATTTCCTTCAAACTTATAATAAATCTTATGTTCCAGACTTGCCCAGAAATCCATTGCAATGGTACGAATCTGTATCTCTACCTTCGTATCTACTACACTGTCTGATAAATAGATCGGAACCGCAACAAGCATATGATAACTCTTATAGCCGCTCTCTTTTGGATTCTTAATATAGTCCTTTACCGACAAAACTTTCAAATCACTCTGGTTTCCGATCATCTCTGCCAGGCGGTATATGTCTGATGTAAATGAACAGATCAAACGTACTCCTGCAATATCGTTCACATAGCGAACCATATTCTCAATGGATGTCTCATGTCCATTTCTCTTCAGCTTCTTAACAATACTTTCTGCCGTCTTAATTCTCGTCTTAATATGTTCAATCGGATTGTATCGGTGTACATGCTGAAATTCGTCGTTAAGAATCTCAAGCTTCGTTCCAACTTCTTTTAAAGCTGCATTATAGAGGAAGATCACTGTTTTCCAACTATCTACATCGTCATAGTTTTTAAGTGCTGCTTCCATTGGTATCTCCTCCCAAAATGTATTCTCTGATTAGTATTTTCATTATAGCACATCCAGCAGATACTGTCATATACTTCACACTTTTTTAAGAAATCTTTAAATTACCTTAACGCTCAATTCCGTCTCTTGCCGTTTGTCCACGGTCAAACGGATGTTTGATCTTCTTCAATTCTGTTACATAATCTGCCAATGCAGTCATACGCTCTGTCGGCGCATTTCCGGTTAGCACAAGTTCTGTCTCTTCCGGCTTTTCGCTCATAAAAGAAAGTAGTTTTTCTTCTCCCAGAAGCCCTGCCCGAACTGCATAAATCGCTTCATCCAGAAATACCAGATCGTAATGTACTTCCTTTATCATCTTTTCAATCTCGCAAAGTTTTTCTTCATTTTCTTTCAGACAAATTAGTTTTTCCTCTTCTGTCATCTGAAAACTGAATTTTACCTGTTCCGGTCCGGAAACACATGTTACTTGCTCAAGCTGTTCCAGAACCTTTCGCTCACTGGACATATTATTTTTCATAAACTGATACACTAGCACTCGATATCCATAACCTGCCGCGCGCACCGCCTGCCCTACTGCTGCTGTTGTCTTCCCTTTTCCGTCTCCGCAATAAATATGAATCAACCCCGGCTTGTCTGTAATTTTTTTCTTCATTCCTGTCCTCGTTTCTACTCTTCAATCACATGGATTTCCAGATAATCAAATTCAATCGTATCAATAAAATTATCCTGATAGAATCTGGCCTTATCATGACGCCTGAATTCTTCAATGGTCGCATCCAGCCAGATTGGCTTACTCAGATCAAATTCATAACAAATTTCTTCTAAGGCCTGAAAGACTTTATGTGTGCGTGTATCATCAGATTCAATGCAAACTGTTGTATCCCGTACCATTCGGTTATCTTTTATTTCTTTTCCCCACAAACGGAACATCTTTTTTCCTCCTGCTTTCTCGTCATTTACTGCATTATATAACAATCACTCCAAAAAGAAAAGCAGGTATCTTCCTGCTTTTCCTACAAATCTTATCTCTATCTGATTAATTATTCCGAATTGCTTCCAGTGCACTGAGCTTCATTGCTCTTCGTGCCGGGAAATATCCTGCCAAAATGCCAACCAGCGCAGCAAATCCAAGCGATGCCAACACAAGCCACAGTGGAATATAGGAAATATTGGCTTCCACTCCCATGATCATCTCGCCGCTTACCACTTTATTGATTGCGAACGACATCAAAAAGCTTAAAATATTTCCAATAGTTCCTCCAAGCAACCCGATAAACGCCGCTTCCATTAAGAACATCTGCCGAATATTCTTCAAGCTACATCCAAGTACTTTAATGATTCCGATTTCTTTCGTACGCTCATAAATAGACATCATCATCGTATTAGCAATTCCAATTGCTGCTACGAGAAGCGATACTGCTCCGATTCCTCCAAGAACCGCCTGCACAATTGCAAACTGCTGTTTTGTGCTTTCTAAAGCCTCCACATTGCTGTTGGCATTATATCCCATACTGCGGATAATGTCGGAAACTTCTTTGACATGTTCCATATCATCTACTTCCACACGAATTTCAGAATACATCAATTCTTTAAAAGGCTTTCCTGCCTGGTTCAACGGCTGTCCCGGAATTGCCCGTCCTCGGAACTCTTTCTGAAGGACTGTTTTTAATGTATCCAGATCACAATATACATTATAAAAATGTTGATTATATTCTTCTGGTCCGCCTTCTACAAGACCACATCCCTTTATTACATGTTTTTTAGGCGGCTTGATCTCCTGCTGGCTGCCGTCTCCCCCAGGAATGTTCGTACTTCCCATCGAAGAATAATAAGCCTCTGTATCCAAAATCAAAAACATAGAATCTTTCAGCAGATCAATGTTCGGCAATTCTCCTGTCTCATAATATCCACTTCCGCCGTTCTTTGTATACATATTAGTAAGAATTCCATTTCCAAACAGAAGCTGAAGTTCCCCTGTTCCGCTATCCGGAAAACGGCTTTCCGGTGTCATTTTTATCTTCGCATTCTGAAGCGCAGACGGTGTCATCCCTGTCAGTGTAATCCATCCCTGGTATTTTCCTTTCAGCAGCATGGCCTCTGCAGTCAACACCGGTTCTACCCCATTCACATGCTCAAGCATCTCAAATTCTTTTCTTACATCCTCAGTCAGATATTTCTTCTCATCATCATTTTGCTGCCCGTTGCTGTTATCACTATAATGCATGCCCATTCCACTGTCCATGCTGTATACAATAATTGTTGTCAGACCTCCATACTCCTCGATCTGTTTATACATAGCTTCCTGCATCCCAAGTCCAAGTGATACCATTACAACAATAGATGCTGTTCCTATGACTACACCCAGAACAGTCAGAAAAGTTCTCAGCTTTCTTCGCTTTAAGTTACTACTGCTCATCCTCAGTAAGTCTATCAAACTCATCTACTAATCCGGCCTCCTCATCTTCCATTCTGCGCTTTTTCTTCTTTTTTACAATGATAGCCGCAGCTACTACTACAATCACAATTCCGCCGCCGATTACAAACGGGATTACCGGAAATCCTTTTTCTTCCGGCTCTTCCGGCGTTTCCATCATCCCCACATCCTCTATCATCGGCTCTGTCACGAACACCGTCAGGTTCTTTTCAAATGTTGCAGGTGTTCCTTCTTCATCTTCATATGACATAATCATTTTAACAGTTCCATCTCCTGTTGTAGCCTGAACACCTGTCAGCATCGCATCTACAGCGGCAGTTGCGCCTGGTTCTACATTACCGAGAAACTGTTCCTGTGCTTCAATCCCCTCTCCGGCAAAATTAACTTTCACATTATATAGTTTTGTCCGTCCAAGATTGTACAGATTACACATAACATTCGCTTCGGATCCAATCTCAATAGAATCAGACGTCATCTCAAACTCACTGAATTCAAATCTTGCATCCTGCTTAATCGGAATTGATACACTGGCGGTAGATTCAAACTGAGCCGCATCACTATTCTCGTATTTCATACCAATATTGATGCTGTATGGTTTCTGCACCAGATCAGACTTTGCATTCAGTACGATTGAAATATCACTTTCCCCATTTGCCTTTATCTTATCCAGATAGATTGAGTTGGAGCCTGATGCCGGAAGAAATGCCGGTGATGCTGTATTCGCATCCTGTCCTTCTGTCGGCGCCTGCAGATCAAACAATAAGTTCTGCACTCCTGTTTCTTTCGAAGTATTCTTCAAATGAATAATCAGCTTAAAATCTGTCCCCGCTTTTACAACTGCCGGTTCTGTAGAAAATCCTGTCACAATAACACGGGGCACAGAAGCTGAACCTTCTCCTCCGGATACATCACCATTGCTAATACCGCCGCCAAGATCGATTCCGCCCATATCTCCCTGTCCGGAGTCTGTCGGTGGTTCCGGCTGTGGCTGTGGTTCTGGCTGCGGCTGCGGCTGTGCTTTCGCATTGATTCGGATAAACACATTCGGAGAAGCTGTATAAGCCGTTCCTTCTTCATCTTCATAAGTAATTGTAAATTTCAATTCATACTTGCCTGCCTGTGTATCATCCGGCACTTTCACTGCATATGTAAGCGGTTTTTCCTCTCCTGCTGCGATATCTTCAAGCTGTACAGTACTGTTCATATTTCCGGTATCAAATGGCCATTTCTTCTCATTCTTTGGCACTACAACAACATTTTTGACATTTTTATCTGAATTGTTCTTAACCTTAATCTCCAGTGATCCTTCTGTTCCTGCTTCATACACCGGCATTTCCTGTCCTTCTCCAAAAGACAGTTTTAAGGTTGGTATCTTAGCACTTACAGATGACTTCGTCTCTTCCATCTTCTGCGATACCGTATCTGCTGCCAGTGTTTCTCCCGGCTGTAACGCTGTGCCTACCATTCCCAGACACAACATCATTGCTAAAAATTTCTTACTTCTCTTCATGTTGATCTTCCTCACTCTCTTTCCTGTTGTCTTCTATTTTAACGATTTCACCGTCAATAATATGAAAAATCCTATCCGCATAGGAAGCAAGATGGTTATCATGGGTAACCATGACAAGCGTCTTCTTCTGCTTGCGCACAACCTGCTGCATCAGCGTCATAACTTCTTCTGAAGTATGAGAATCCAGATTGCCGGTAGGCTCATCGGCAAATATAATCTTGGGATCCACTACAAGAGCTCTTGCAACCCCGACTCGCTGCTGCTGCCCTCCGGACATCTGTGACGGATAATGCTTCTTATGCTTTTTTAAATTTACAAGATCCAACATCTGATCCGCCTTCTTCATTCGCACTGCCTTCGGAACACCTTGAAAACTCAACGGCAACGCCACGTTCTCTGTAGCGTTCATTGTTCCTAACAAATGAAATGACTGAAAAATAAATCCCACATGATCTCGTCTGAATTTTACAAGCTGATCTTCATTCAGCTTTTCGATATGCTGATCACTGATGATGACCTCACCTTTTGTTGGTCGTTCCAATCCTGCAAGCATATTCAGAAGCGTAGACTTACCAGAACCTGATGTTCCTACAATTGCACAGAATTCGCCTTCATATATTTCAAAGTCAACACCGTTCAGCGCTCTGACAATACTGTCGCCAACACGGTACAGCTTATATAGCTGCTTTACTTCTATTACTTTCTTCACATGCGTTACTCCTTCCTTTAACACCGTACTACAAGCAATAGTACACTTGAATTTATCATACTAGAAAACTGCCAAAAAAGATACTACAAAATCTTTAATTTTTTATTAACTTTGAATACTTCCTGTTTTTCACTGTCTTTACCGCACAAAAAAAGAACAGCAGTCCTTTTTTTCAGAACGCTGTTCTATTTAGATTGATTTAATGATTCTTTATTCTGCTTTTTCAAGCACTTCTTCTGCAATATTTCTTGCATGGTCGGAAATACGTTCCAGACATACAAGCGCATCCAAGTATACGATACCTGCTTCTGTCGTGCACTGATTTTTTGTCAGACGCTTGATATGAGATGCTCTCATAGAAATTTCCAAAGCATCTGCCTTTGTTTCTTCTTCTATAACAAGAAGCGCTTTCTCACGGCTTCTTGTCTCATAAGCCTCCAACGCATAGAAGTAGCTGTTTGTACAAACTTCAATCATCTCTGTCAACTCTTCTTTGCCGTCATCAGTAAACTGGGCTTTGCCTCCGATCAGTGATTCTGCAAATTCAGAGATATTTTCGCAGTAGTCACTGATACGCTCAATATCAGACAGCACCTGAAGCATATGTGTTACTTCCTGATGTTCCTTCTCACTGACCGCCAGAGAACTTAGCTTCACTGCATAAGATGTAATCTGGGCACTCATCTTATCAACCACGTCTTCTTCTTCACAAATCTCGCGGATCGCATCCCGATCAAGTGTAAACATAACTGTTTTCGCTTTTTCCAGAGAATCTGCAACAATATGTCCCATACGGATCAGTTCTTTTTCTGCAGACTGAAGTGCGATTCCCGGTGTCTCAAGCATACGATCATCCAAAAGTACCTGTTCTTCTGTATTTTCGCTTTCTTCCACTCTGCTGATTTTCTTTGCAAGCTTAATAATCAGGCCGGAAGCCGGGAAGAGAAGTACTGTTGTTCCAATGTTAAAGATTGTATGAACAAGTGAAATTTCTGTCTGCGTAATCTGTCCTAATCCTGCCGCTGGATTAATTACCTGGAAGAATATGATCGCTCCCACACTGAAAATTACCGTACCAATAACATTAAACAGTAAATGCATAAATGCTGCTGTCTTTGCATTTCTCTTTGCTCCAATAGATGACAGAAGCGCTGTCACACAAGTACCAATATTCTGCCCCATAATAATATAAATAGCTGCATTAAACGGTACAAGACCTGCTGCTGCAAGGCTCTGCAGAATACCAACAGATGCTGAAGAACTCTGGATAATTGCTGTCACACCTGTACCTGCAAGAATTCCGAGGAACGGATTTGCTCCAAGCGTTGTAAACACACTTCTGAATACTGCGGAATCCTGAAGCGGCTCTACTGCTGAAGACATTGTGGAAATACCGACAAATAACAGACCAAATCCAATGATAATATTGGAAATCTCTTTTGTCGCATAGCGTTTTCCTGTCAGCATGACAATTACACCGATCATAATCGCAATCGGCGCCAGCGTTGACGGACTTAAAAACTTCGCCCACTCCACACTGGAGACAAGCCATCCGGTTACAGTTGTACCAATGTTGGCACCCATGATCACGCCCATCGCCTGTGTCAGATTCATAATTCCTGCATTTACAAAACCAACTACCATGACCGTTGTTGCCGAAGAACTCTGAATCACGGCGGTAATAGCTGCCCCTAAAAGTACTCCGAGGAGCTTATTTTTCGTTAAAATCTCAAGCAGCGTCTTCATTTTGTTTCCTGCTGCATTTTCAAGCCCCTGTGCCATAATCTGCATTCCGTAGATGAACATACCAAGTCCGCCTACAAATGGCACAATGATATTTACATAGTTCATTTCTTCCTCCTGTAAATTCCCTTTTTCTCTTTGTTATTTTATTTTTCCTTATTTAAAATAGCATTATCTTTCCCGAATGACAAGAATTAACTTTAATTTTACATAGATTTAACATTATTTGCCTTGACGCAGACACTATTTTAGTCTTATTATACATTGACTTTTCCAGACATGTCTGGGATAATTCTATCGTAAAAAATTCAAATAAATTTCAGGAAAAGGACTGATACTTATGAATCAAAAGAACTGTTATGACAGTGGGCTTCACGAAGAGTGCGGAGTTTTCGGAATCTACGATCCTTCCGGACACAATGTTGCATCTTCTATCTATTACGGATTATCTGCACTTCAGCACCGCGGACAGGAATCCTGCGGTATCGCAGTTACTCATACGGATGGACCAAAACCAAATATCCTTTCTCACAAAGGACTCGGACTTGTTAATGAAGTATTTCCTTCAGATGTACTCCACACGCTTCCCGGCAATATCGGTGTAGGTCATGTGCGCTACTCTACTGCCGGAGCGACCACCGTAGAAAATGCGCAACCTCTTGTTCTGAATTATATAAAAGGAGCATTGGCTCTTGTTCACAACGGCAATTTAATTAATGCAGAAGAAATGCGGCACCAACAGGAAATGACAGGTGCTATTTTCCAGACGACAATTGATTCTGAAGTTATCGCATATTCCATTGCCCGAGAACGAATTCACACTCATTCTGTAGAAGATGCAGTTCTTCAGACTGCACAAAACATTCAAGGTGGATTTGCATTAATTATTATGAGTCCTCAAAAGCTCATAGGGATTCGTGATCCTCTCGGGCTCAAACCACTTTGTCTTGGCAAAAGAGATGATGCTTATATTCTTGCCTCTGAAAGCTGTGCACTAACTTCTGTCGGTGCTGAACTGATCCGCGATATTAAACCGGGAGAAATGGTTTCTATTACTGCTGATGGTATTACCTCCGACCTAACACTTTGTCAGACAAAACACGCTCGCTGTATTTTTGAATATATTTATTTTGCACGACTAGACAGCTGTATTGATGGAATCAATGTCTATGATGCCAGAATCCAGGGAGGACGCGCCCTTGCTAAATCTTATCCTGTAGACGCTGATCTTGTAGTTGGTGTTCCGGAATCTGGCATTACCGCTGCAAAAGGCTACTCAGAAGAATCCGGAATTCCATTTGGAATTGCCTTTTATAAAAACAGCTATGTAGGCAGGACTTTCATTAAACCAAGCCAGCAGGAACGAGAAGACAGCGTAAAAATTAAACTAAATGTTCTGGCATCTGTTGTTAAGGGGAAACGCCTCATCCTTGTAGATGACTCCATCGTGCGCGGAACTACGATTGCCAACCTAATTCGGATGCTGAAACAGGCTGGCGCTCTTGAAGTCCATGTACGCATCAGTTCGCCGCCGTTTCTCTATCCATGCTATTTCGGAACTGATGTTCCGTCCAACAAACAGTTGATCGCACATCAGCATACAACTGAAGAAATCTGTCAGCTGATTGACGCTGATTCCCTCGGTTATATGAAAATCGAAGACCTTCAGTCCATGGTTGGGAAGCTTCAAATATGCAAGGCATGTTTTGATGGAAATTATCCGATGGATGTCTCACATTTAACCAAAAATTAGCATACCATTCCGATGGGGAGAGGCAATTCCTCTCCCTCTCGGATTGACTGCTCTGCTTTCAAACATTTCTCATCTTATTTTTTCATTTTCGGCTCAAAGATTAATGATGCCAGATATCCGAAAATCAAAGCAGCCGAAATTCCCACTGCACTCGCTTGAAATCCTCCCATAAAGAGTCCGATAAATCCGTTATTGTCTACTCCTTCTTTTACTCCTTTCCAGAGTACATTTCCAAATCCAAGCAGCGGAACACTCGCGCCTGCTCCCGCATACTTCAGAAATGGTTCGTAAATCTGAAGGCATCCAAGCACTGCACCGCTGCATACGAGCAGCACCATGACTCTTCCCGGCATCAGTTTTGTTCGGTCCAGAAGAATCTGCACGACTGCGCAGATCAGACCTCCCACCCAGAATGCATTTATATAATCCATAAGTTCCTCCTGTTATTTTTAGATTTTTACATGTTCCAGAACAATCCCGTGTGCAATTCCCGGAACACTTTCTCCTTCATTATAACTAACAGTAGACATGAGTGCGCCTGTAGGCACAAAGAGTACCCGCTTCCACTCACCGCTTACGAGTTTTGGCAAAATACATGCTGCCAATGTTGTTGCCGCACATCCGCATCCACTTCCCCCGGAATGGGTATCCTGCAGCTGTTGATCAAAAATCATCATTCCGCAGTCGTTATGATTGTGCTTAATATCATTTCCCTTCTTCCGCATAAGATCAAACAGAATGCTCTGTCCCACATATCCCAGATCTCCTGTAATAATCCTGTCATAATCCTCTGCCTGTCGCCCAAAGTCTTCGAAATGTTTTAAAATTGTATCACAGGCTGCCGGCGCCATACAAGCTCCCATATTTTGAGAATCTTTTAAACCGTAATCCACAATTTTTCCGATGGTCACGCCTGCAATCCTCACGTTGCTCGGCGCGGTTCCCACGATAAAAGCTCCGCTCCCGGTCACTGTCCAGGAAGCCGAGAGCGGTCTTTGATTTGCGTACCCTAGCGGAAAGCGAAACTCCTTTTCTGCACTTCCAAAATGACTTGAAGTAACTGCAAGCATATAATCTCCGTAACCGGCAGCTACACTCATAGATGCCAGTGCCAAAGCTTCTCCGGAAGTGGAGCAGGCGCCGTAGAGGCCGAACATTGGAATTTGAAATGCTTCCACCCCAAGAGATGTGGCAATTCCCTGTCGGAGCAAGTCCCCTCCAAACAGATATCGAATCTGCTCCGGCACAAGCCCGGCTTTCCCAAGAGCAATTGCACAAGCCTTATTCTGCATCCGGCTTTCTGCCGCCTCCCATGTATCTTCGCCAAAAAGATTTTCATGATCTACAAAATCAAATAGCGTTCCTAACGGTCCCTCTCCTTCTTTTTCTCCTACAACTGAAGCCGCCGTAATAAGATACGGTGCCTGTTCAAATGAAATACTCTGACTTCCTTTGATCATCAGAAATTTACCCCCATTCTTCCCAGAAGATAATAGATCAGGCCGAGCGTCCACGATGTCAGTATTCCATACAAAATAACCGGACCTGCAATCGTAAATATTTTACAACCCACACCGAAGACCTGTCCTTCTTTCTTGTATTCAATTGCCGGAGCTGCTACAGAGTTAGCAAATCCGGTAATCGGGACAAGGGCTCCTGCACCTCCCCATTTCCCGATTCTTGGATAAAGCCCCATCCCTGTCAGTAATACGCTAAGCAAAATAAGAAGAAGTGATGTCCACGCCCCACAAATCTCCTGATTCATTCCGAGTGACTGACAATAATTAGAAATCCCCTGTCCAATTACGCAGATACTTCCTCCTGTAATAAATGCTTTTATCATATTGGTGTATACGTTATGCACCGGTGTTTTTTCTTTTACATAAGCTTCATATGCTTCCGCTCTCTTTTGTTTCTGTGCTTTTTTTTCCTCTTCTTTTGTCTCCATCCTTCTGGCATTAGCAAGTCCGTCTTTTACTTCCTGTCTCTGTCTTCTCCCGGATGCGTTTCCCATTTCTTATCTCTCCTTTCTACCAGCGATTCGCATAAAATATCACTGCTCCAATTCCTTTTCCAAAAGCAATCCCGGCAATAAGCCAGGGAATCCCTTTGAGAATTTTTACTCTCCTGACAAAAATCGGAAAAATATTCAGGATTTCCGCCAGCGCCATAGACCAGCATCCTACAAAGATCCCTGCACATAATCCGAATATCGGCAAAAGAACCATACCTCCCGGAATGTTCAAACGATACAGAAAAAAAATATTTCCAAAAATCCCTCCGAGTGCAACACATTCTTCATATAATAATACCTTATCACCGGTACGGGTCCGATCTGCAAATTCGGAAATCACGCCAAGTCCGATAATAAAGGAAAACAGCCCTCCGGCAATTGCAACTCCGCCTGAAAAACCAATCATTCCAAGCAGAATCTGCGCCGCCCAATTCGGCATCATACGCTTCCTCCTCTTCCCTTCGGATGCGGTTCTCCTGCATCGATCTCTACCTGTTCCCTTGAATAGTTTTGAATCAAAGTTGTCTGGATATCGTTTTCATAGAGACGCATTTCCACCTCCATCGGTGTTGGATCTACTGCAAACTTGCGTCCGCCAAAATGATTGAAAAAGATTAAGATCCCAATCGTAAGACCAACACTGTAAGTAAGTTCCAAAATAGTAAATCCATCCGAAGGACTGCCTGTCAGCAGCTCATAAACCTGTCCAAATAACTTCGCCATAGCCACATCATTTTGGAAAGCCATAATCGAAAATGCTGCTCCTACAAAGGAAATCAGCACTACCGCCGCCGTTTTACACAGATGGAACAGCTTGTTTGGTGTTTGCTGTTTCTCATAGACAATAATCATATCCGGTGCTCCAAGATTCTGGATATCTACTTCCTGATACTGCCGGTGAATCAACTCAATTACCCTAAGAATACTCATCACATATCTTCTCTGTTCTTTCGCATTGATTTTCAGTACTTTTATTGTTTTAATCTTTGACAACATAATGGGATCTGTACATTCTACCGCCATAAGATCTCCTACCGTCACATCCGGCTTCTTCACTTCAATACATTGTTCCGCCTTCAGATAAACTGTCGTCTTCCCCGCCATTATCTTACCTGGCAGAGTTCTTTTCCTTCTGCCGCTCCCTTTTCTTTCCATTTTGCTTCTTCTGTACCTGTTATTTTTGTGTCCGTCTGACGCACAAGAGTTCCTCTATTTGTCACTTCTATTTTTCCGTCTTCGTAATAATAATAAGCAATGCCTGCCAACACTGCTGCAAACACAACACAAATTAGGCATATCCGAAGTTTTCTTCTTGCCTGTTCCATTTCCTTCCACCATCCTTTCTTTTAGAAGTAGTATGTACATTCTCGAAAAAAAATATTCAGATATGCCCTTTTCTACATCTGGCTTCGCAGATAAATCAGAATTTTCTTTTCCATCCGCGACACCTGCACCTGAGAGATTCCAAGCTCTTTTCCAACCTGTGTTTGCGTCTGGTTTTTGAAATACCTCAGATAAATCAACCGCCGTTCTTCCTTCTTCAGCGTTTCCAAAAGCCTTCCTAATACAATTTTATTTAAAATCTGTTCTTCATGACCTTCTTTTTCTACAAGCCTTTCTACAAGCTGAATTTCATTCCCGTCTTTTTGATACACTGGCTTATAAATAGATTCCACCTCTCCGGAAGACTCAAGTGCCATCGTAAGCTCCTCTTCCGGCACCCCAAGCTCTTTCGCCAACTCCTGTACTGTCGCATCTCTTCCCAGTTCTTCCTGAAGTCTCTCCCGTATCAAATGTGCCTTATAGGAAAGTTCTTTCAACGATCTGCTTACCTTGATCATTCCATCATCTCTCAAAAATCGCCTGATTTCTCCTGCAATCATCGGAACGGCATAGGTAGAAAATTTCACCTCAAAATCCAGGTTGAACTTATCAATCGCTTTTAAAAGTCCGATACTTCCAATCTGAAACAAATCTTCCGGCTCTGTCCCGCGTCCGCAAAAACGTTTTACAATACACCAGACAAGTCCCATATTTTCTTCCACTAGCTGTGCTCTCGCTGTCTCATCCCCATCGTGAGATTGTTTGATCAGTGAGATTGTGCGGTCCATATGTTCCTTCCTTTTCCGATTGTTTTTGCCATCGTAACCTTTGTTCCCCTGCCCGGATTTGACTCAACTTTGACTTCATCCATAAATGCCTCCATAAACGCAAATCCCATGCCGGATCGGTCCAGTTCCGGCTTCGTTGTATACATCGGCTCCATTGCTTTTTGCACGTCTTCGATTCCTACTCCTTCATCTGAAACCTGGATCTGTATCGTCTTCTTCCGAATCTGACAGTGAATCTGTATCTGACGGCACGTCCCATCTTCCCTATAAGTCTTTCCTTCATATCCGTGGATTACCGCATTTGTTACCGCCTCGGAAACTGCTGTTTTCACATCTGAAACTTCCTCCACCGTAGGATTTAGCTGGGTTAAAAACGCCGCCACGGCTACTCTTGCAAATCCTTCATTTTCTGAACAGCTATCAAACCTGATCTCCATTTCATTGGTGTCTCTCATTTTAAATTTCCTCCTCACATACCCGGATTATTTTCGCTGCACCTGACATCTTCAGTATTTTCCGCATTCGCTCATTTGTATGTACTGCCCACACTTCGCCTCCTAACAGACAGAGTGTCCGATATCTCCCCATAATTACTCCGATTCCTGAACTATCCATAAAATCTGTATCCCTAAAATCAAAAATGACATACCGGATATGTTTTCTCCTGATCAGTTCGTCCGCTTCTTTACGGATGGTCTCTGCACTAAAATGATCTACCTCCGGCGGCAGAAAAATTGTCAGACAGTTTTCTTCAATTAAATACTCCATGAACTTAATACCCCCTGTGTTCTTTGCCGGAATCTACTTCCTGTTCCTTTGCTTTTCCGGCAAATGAAAAAGGAAAATGCAATTTCTTACACTTTCCTTCTCTGACGTAACTTTTTTATTCTTCTTCGTAATCATATGAATCGTAGGAATCTTCTGAATCAGATGATGAATCTCCTGATGAAAAGATTCCTGCCGGTGTACCGGAAAGACCGCCCGCTGCAAGGTCTGCCTGTTCCGTATCCGGATAAAGTTCTATTACACGGTTGTATTTTTCTTTCGCCTTTTCTGTATTGCCGGCGGCAAGATATGCATCTGCCAATGCAAGAAGCGCGTCTCCGTCTTTATAGTCTTCTGTCATAGCAATAATTTCTTCCAGAGCTGCAATTTCTCCTTCCGGATTTTCATCAGCATGATAATTAGCTGCTTCGCTGTAAAGCTTACTGCACACACTCGGATAAATCTTGCCGGCAAGTCTTGTATAATCAGCGCTTCCGGCCTCTCCCAGTACAGATGCATTTACCGTTCTCAGTTCCTCAGCCATATCTGCATAACTATAGTCTCCTGATGCATATTGATCTGATACTTTAAGTAATGCCTCATAACTTTCCTGAGCAGAAGCTGCCGCTGCTTTCGCTGCTTCCGTTTCGTCCTGATCTGCCCTGTATTCTTCAAGCTGTGTCTTTAACGCACTTACCTGCGCTTTCTGTGCCGCAATCTCCTGACTATAGGCTGCTGCTGTTCTTGTCACATTTGACGCCTTCGCCGCATTTACAGTCGGAACAACCAGAAACCATACAAAGGCTGCTCCAATCAAGATTCCCACGAAAATATTCATAATCATCATTGATGGCGGCATATCTTTCATTACAGAGGCAGCCGGCTGGATAATCGTTTCATTTCCTACCTGGTATGTAACCGTCTTCTCCTTTTCTTCTCTTTGGCCGGCCTGCTTCCCATTGCCCATAATTTTCAGCTCATGCAAATATCGAAGCGTAAGCGGATCTGTTGTATCAAGGCGCTGCGCCCTTCTCAACATCTGTTTCGCCTTTGCCGGCTGTCCGGTATGAAGATAGATCAACCCAAGAAGCTGAAATGCCTTTACAAAAGATGGATGTTCCGTTACAGCCTTGCGAAGCTCAATGACTGCCACATCTTCATTCCCCTGAAAGCAATGCGTAATACTCTGATTGTATTTCTTCACAGCATCATTGATTGTCTCTAACTGCCCTGCCGAATCCTGTACTTTACGGATACAATATTCAGCGATATTCTCATGTGCCTGAAAACTTTTGCTGATGATCCATTCCACCAGTGCCTCTGACACTTCTCCCCGGCCATAGTACACAAGCCCAAGAAGATTTCTCGCCTGCGTATTCGCCCTGTTATATTGTAAACTTCTTCGCAGAGACGCGATCGCTCCGGACAGATCTCTGATCTGTGCCTTTTTCAGTCCATCATTATACCAGTAATTCGACTGACGGATAAGTCTCTTTTGATATTCCACTTGTATTCCCCACAATCTTTCTGATTCACTATTTCGTCTGGTGCATCATTTCCCGCAGAAGATCAGACATATCCGTGAGGTCTTCCTCATATACGGCTTCTTCAATCTCTTCTACTTCTAAACTCGGTTTAAACTTCTTTAATTCTTCTTCAAAGTCAAGCATGTTATTTTCCTCCTAACAGCTCTTTGAGCATACCAATCAGATACAGTGAGCCCAGACAGTAGAGCTCCCCGTTCTCCCCTTTTTCTTTACAGGCATATGAAAAAGCCTGCTGATAATCTTCGATTACTTTTACCGGACAATCGGTCTCTTCCTTGAATATTCGGCAAAGTTCTTCCGGACTTGCCGCCCGTTGATCTTTAATCTCCGTAATAACAAATACATCTGCACAGCTCGCTCCTGCAAGAAGCCGGATCATATGTTCATAATCCTTATCCTGTACTGCCGAAAAAAGGATTACTCGTTTTCCCCGCTTTTCTTTTGCCGAAACAGACTCTGCAAAAGCCTTAACTGCACCAAGATTATGCGCCCCGTCCAGAAAAATTCCCGGTTTCACTTCTTCCATTCTTCCTGCCCAGTGTACTCCGGCAAGGGCTTTCTGCCATCTGTCAAGATGCTTTTCTTCTTTCCACAAACTTCGCATCGCCTCTAATGCCAGCATGGCATTCATTGGCTGGTACAACGCTGTTGTGGACAAGTGCCATACGGTAGTTTCATAATACGCACTCACACTTGAAAATGCAATATCTTTTCCTGCAGTTTTTTGAATTTCGTACGCATTTTTCGTGATTTCTCTACAAGGCGCTCCGAGTTCTTTCGCTCTGTTCCTTATTACTTTGGCGCCTTCTTCACAGTTCCCGTCAAAAATTACCGGAACTCCCGGTTTTATGATTCCTGCTTTCTCTGCTGCTATTTCAGCTATTGTCTCTCCAAGAATCTCTGTGTGATCCAAACTGATAGACGTAATAATAGAAATAACAGGATTGCCGATCGCATTGGTAGCGTCCAGCCTTCCGCCAAGTCCTGTTTCAAGAATAATATATTCTACACCGCTTTCTGCAAAAATATCCATTCCCATTCCAAAAAGAAATTCAAAAAAAGTCGGATGCGCAATTCCTTCTTCCTGCATTTTCTTTACTGCGTTTCGCACCCTCTCAAAACTTTCCAAAAAGACTTCATCTGCAACCGCCTGTCCATTCACACAGATTCGCTCATTCATCTTCACAAGATGAGGTGAAGTAAACATTCCAACTGTCTTTCCTTCTGACAATAGAAGCGCCTGCAGATAGGCACAAACGGAACCTTTTCCATTTGTGCCTGCAACGTGAAGTATCTTCTGCTCTCTTCCTTCTGCATTCAGGCGTTTCAAAAACTGCCGCGTATGCTCAAGAGAGTTTTTTGTTGTAAATTTGGGAAGACTGTAAATATAATCTTCTGCTTTCTGATAATTCATATCGTTCTCCCAACAAACCAATTATTCTGTCTTCTCCTGTTTCTGATCTGCTGACTGATCTCTACTATCTTCGCCTCCGACAGCCTCCTTATCGGAAATTTCCTCCTCGACAGTCTCTGCTGTTTCTTCTGTCTGTTCCACTAGCTTTCCGTCGTAATACACATAAGCCGCAGACGTTCGGAAAATTGTATTGCTGGAACCTACCTGACTGATTTCAACAACATCTCCTTCTTTCAGAGTACTTTCTTTTAGATCAATCCGCGTATTATTTAAAAATGTGGATTTTTGTTTCTCACCATTAATATAAACCTTACTGTATTTCGTAAAATGCTCTCCATAAATACTATAGGCTCCATCTAAATGTGAAACAAGATCTGTAATATAAACATCTTTCACACCCATTTCCATATAGCCTCCGATCTTCGGAGTCTCTCCCTGGTAAATGTATCCTTCTCCGTAAAGCATATCATACTGCAGAAGTTCCAAATCTGACAGATAGTTTTTCGTCTGTCTTCTCTGCTGATGATAATTAAACACAGAACCTGTATGGAAACCGACTCTGTCAAATACATCTGCCATAATCTGATATGCCGGGATATTCCGGTCTGACTTCTTAAGTCCCATATTATCCCAGATAACATAGTTCGTATTATAGAGATAACGGCTCTTTAAGTCTTTTACTTCCAGACCTAACGTCGGCAAATGGTCTCCATAAAAAACAACAACGGTAGGCTCATCACGCTTCTTTACTTCTTCAATCAGATGTCCTGCAAATGCATCCATCTCATACACCTGATTCACATAATATTCCCACTTATTTTTTGTCGCCTCATCTTCAATTCCGCTCAGTTTGATATGCGGATCTTCCAATACCGGTTCTTCCGGATAATCTCCATGTCCCTGTACACTAACACAAAATACAAAATCTCTCTCTTCATCAGAATCCATCGCTTCTGTAATCTGATCTACAAGGATGTCATCCTTTGCCCAACCATTTTCTGTAAACTGAAGAATATTCATGAATTCTTTGCTTGTAAAACTGTCAAATCCCATGTTGTTGTAAACTTTTGCGCGACTATAGAAATTACCGCCATTATTGTGAAGCGCATGTGTTCCATATCCGAGCATTTCCAGCGCTGATGCCGCACTTTCACACTGTTTATCTTTGACATACGTTTTATATGGATATTCTCCCGGTCCAAAATAACGCATATTCATCCCTGTCAATACCTCGAATTCTGTATTAGCAGTTCCGGCTCCTACAGACGGTACTTTAAAATATCCAGAGGAATAGTTTTTAGACATTTCTCTAAGATTTGGAATCGGATCTTCTGAAGTCTCAAAAAACTCTACCTCCAACGGGTCAAAATAAGATTCCAGCTGTACCACAATAATATTCGGACGTTCTTTTGTGTCCGTACTTGCCATTGTTATTTCGCCCTTTTTGCTGATCTCATCCATCTTCGCCTCAGAATATCCATTTGGCTGATGAATTCCTGTATTAAACAGACTGGCGCTAAAACAATATGGAAAACCATAGTCCTCGTATGCAAATGCAATATTTCCGAAATAAGTAGAAATCACTCTATTATCAATTGCATATTTCGTCACTACACTGTAGCCAAGAGCGCAGCATCCAATTCCGATCAACGCCATCCAACGGTGCAGTTTTCCTGTGAACTGTCCCCCTCGTCTCCACATCGCAATAACCCAGACAATTACGGCTCCGATTCCCACAATCAACATCACAAGCTCCAGCGGATCAAAATAATTATTCATGATCGCCATTGCTTCTGCCATAACTTTCAAATCCTGAGCATTAAACGGCGTGACACGCTTGATCAGCATATAGCCATTTGTCACACCTAGAGCCATCCAGAACACCGTCAGGATAATTCTGGCAAACACTCGCCTTCTTACGAGATATACGATCGAGAATGTAATAAAGATCAAAAACGCATTATATAAAAATACCCACGGTGATCCTGTCATATAATCCCATGCTTCGATAAAGGAATGCCTTGAGATTACTTCGATAAAAAAGTTGATCACGCAGGCCAACAGTGCGTGCATGAGAATCGAAATCCGATTCATAAACCGGTATACCGGCTGCATTTTTTTTGCAAACGCACTGTTTCTGCGCTTTTCTAAAATCATTTCCCGTCTGACTTTTCTTTGATGAAGATATTCTTTCACATCTTCTTTTTTCAGATTTCTTACCTTGCTCCACATTCCTTTGATATCTGGTTTATGAAATTTTTTCATGTATGAAACCTCTCATCAAATCATCAGTAAAACACATTATTTGCGAAGCTGTCCAAGTCTTTCCTGAACCTGCTCCATCATCTGTGCATATTTTGCAAGTTTCGCTTTCTCTTCGTCTACTTTTGCCTGCGGCGCCTTACTCATAAACTTCTCATTGTTCAGCATTCCATTAACACGAGCCAACTCTTTCTTCAGTTTCTCTTCTTCTTTCTCAAGACGAGCTATCTCCTGTTCAAAATCAATGAGGTCTTCAAGCGGCATGTAAACGCTGGCATCCGGAACTACAATCGATACAGCATCTTCGGCAATTCCTTCTTTCACCGCCGTTACAAGCATCTCACTTGCACTCATAAGCGGCAGTACAGAATGGTTCATATGTTCAAAACCGTTTCTGAGTTCCTCATCCGCACAAACTACATATACTTTTGCTTTGCGGCTTGCCGGAACATTCATCTCAGCTCTTGTATTTCGAACACTGCGGATAATTTCTTTCATATGATCCACAATATTTTCTGCTTCTGTATCACACAGCGCTTCATCACATACCGGCCAGGATGACATCATCAGAGATTCCTCTTCCGGTACAAGTGCACTGTAGATTTCTTCTGTTACAAACGGCATATATGGATGAAGCAGCTTCAATGCATCTCCCAATACTTTCTTCAATGTCCAAAGCGCACTGTTTGCAGATACCGGATTTTCTTCTGCGTGGTACATACGATATTTTACAAGCTCAATATACCAGTCACAGAATTCATCCCAGATAAAATCATATACTTTCTGAACTGCAATACCAAGTTCAAACTTGTCCATATTCTCTGTTACATCTTTTGCAAGTGTATTCACTTTTGATAAGATCCAACGATCTGCTGCCTCAAGTTCTTCTCTTGACGGTTCTGTAATTTCTTTGCCTTCCATATTCATCATGATAAATCTTGACGCATTCCATACTTTGTTGGCAAAGTTACGGCTGTTTTCCACACGTTCTTCATAGAAACGCATATCATTCCCTGCTGAGTTTCCTGTTACGATTGTCAGACGAAGTGCATCTGCTCCATATTTATCAATAACATCAAGCGGATCAATTCCATTTCCAAGAGATTTGCTCATCTTGCGTCCTTGAGAGTCACGAATCAGTCCGTGGAACAATACTGTATGGAACGGCGCTTTACCTGTATATTCATAACCTGAGAAGATCATGCGGATTACCCAGAAGAAAATGATATCATACCCTGTTACAAGAACATCTGTCGGATAGAAATAATCAAGATCTTCTGTTTTCTCTGGCCATCCAAGTGTAGAGAATGGCCACAGTGCAGAACTGAACCATGTATCAAGCGTATCTTCATCCTGTGTGAAATGTGTGCATCCACAATGCGGACATTTTTCAGGCATCTCATCTGCTACAACAACTTCGCCGCATTCGTCACAGTAATATGCCGGAATTCTGTGTCCCCACCAGATCTGTCTGGAAATACACCAGTCGCGGATACCATTCAGCCAGTTCATATATGTTTTATTCATACTTTCCGGAATCAGACGGATTTCTCCTGATTCAACTGCATGAATACAGTGTTTTGCCAGATCTTCCATCTTTACATACCACTGCTGTTTAATCAGCGGTTCTACTGTCGCATGACATCTCTCATGTGTTCCTACATTATGAGTATGCTCTTCGATCTTAACAAGATATCCCTGTTCTTCCAGATCTTTCACAATTGCTTTACGAGCTTCATAGCGTTCCATACCTGCATACTTTCCGCCAAGCTCGTTGATCGTAGCATCATCATTCATAATATTAATTTCCGGAAGATTGTGACGTTTTCCTACTTCAAAGTCATTAGGATCATGTGCAGGTGTAATCTTAACTGCACCTGTTCCAAACTCTTTATCAACATAAGCATCTGCAACAATCGGAATTTCCTTATTTACAAGCGGAAGCAATACCATCTTGCCTACAATATCTTTGTAGCGTTCATCATCCGGATGAACTGCAATAGCAGTATCACCAAGCATAGTCTCCGGACGTGTTGTTGCAATCTCAAGGAAACGGTCTGTTCCTACGATCGGATATTTAATGTGCCAGAAATGTCCTGCCTGTTCCTCATGTTCTACTTCCGCATCTGACAATGCAGTCTGACATACCGGACACCAGTTTACAATTCTGGAGCCTTTATAAATATATCCTTTTTCATAAAGCTTGATAAATACATCTTCTACTGCTTTTGAACATCCTTCATCCATTGTGAAACGCTCTCTGTCCCAATCACAGGAAACACCAAGTTTTTTCAACTGATTCTCAATCGTTCCCGCATATTCTTCTTTCCACTCCCATGTTTTCTGAAGGAACGCTTCACGACCGATCTCGTGTTTATCAATTCCCTGATCCTTTAACTGGTTTGTAACCTTTACTTCTGTGGCAATGGCTGCATGGTCTGTTCCCGGAACCCATAATGCATTATATCCCTGCATTCTCTTATAACGGATCAAAATATCCTGCAGTGTATTATCAAATGCATGTCCCATGTGCAGTTTTCCTGTAATATTCGGCGGCGGCATTACCGTTGTGAACGGCTTTTTGCTGCGGTCTACTTCTGCATGGAAATATTTGTTTTCACACCATTTTTCATACAGTTTTGGTTCAATCTCTTTTGGATTATAAGTTTTTTCAAGTACTTTACTCATAAATGTCCTCCTCATTTTGAATTTCCTACGTAATAAAAAAGCCCTTTACAACTGTAAAGGGCGAATCTATCGCGGTACCACCTTTGTTATCTGTAATTACTTACAGATCTCTCTCTGTTCTGTAACGGGAACTCCCGTGATACCCTAATCACATCTGTGGTTCAGATATCCGGCTCCAAAGCTACCTTCCACAGCCGCTCTCTGCGATCACCTCTCAGCCAGTGAATGATCTTCTCTTTCAGCGCCCTCTCTGTGTACTCCTCTTTCTCTCAGCCTTTTCTAATAACTAATGTAAACTATCGATTCTAATCATATCTTTCCCCGCCATTTTTGTCAAGAAAATTGCTAAAAGTTTATAAACTCTTAAGAAGTCAATTCCTTTTAGAATAGAGTACAATTTTTTGTGAAATATTGTGAATTTCCATTGCGAAATTCGTACTATTATATTACAATTGTATTATAAAATAGTCTTTTGAAAGATGGTGAGATGTTTATGTACAAAGGGTGGAAAAAAATAATGCTTATTTTCGGAATTATTGCCGGACTTCTAATACAGCCGGTGCTTTTTCTGACAGCATATTCTTCTGCTGTTACCCGTCAGGTACATAAAGCTCTCTCAATTGCCGCAACGCCTGACGCTGCCAGCGAAGAACTTCAGAGAATTCTTCCTGAACCGGAGCAAAGCGAAGACGCTTGTGACAGTTTCGAACGAGGTATTCTCACGGAAACTACTTACGAGAGTGAATGGGCTGGTCTGCGTTTTCTCTGTCCAGCCGGCTTATACATGGAATCAAGAGAAGAACTGGATATCGGAATTACCGATGAAAATGGCGAGCTTCTTGATAATACCGGAATTATTAACGAGCTTGGTGTCTATGATCCTGAAAATTCCTTTTATCTTTCCCTGTCTGTGGAGAATGTCTTCTATGAAGGCATGACAGTAAATGAATATCTGCAGTTCATCGTTTCGACTTATTCTTCTGATACATTTAATTATCAGTCTAACGATACTTACGATACTGTGCAGATTGGAAATCTATCTTATTCTAAGCTTTCTATTTCTGCTGTAGATGAAGGCGGTATTCCGTTCCACGAAGATTTTTATGCAGCTCTGAAAGATGATCGTTTTATTGTCATTTCTTCCTATTATAGTGATGACGCAAAACACCTCAACGAGCAGACAATGCAGGCGTTTACCGCTTATTAATTTGCCAACTACTATTTATCATATTTCCCCTAACCTAAGATACCGGCTGTACATTTTGTGCACGCCGGTATCTTAATGATTTATATCTTTTTTATATTTTTCTGTCAGGACAATTCTTTTATCAAAAAAAGTTCCATCGGCTGTGCATAAGCAGGAATATCTATTATCTCACAACATTTCTAAACAGACTCTAGTTCTTTAGTAAAGTATATGCTATAATATTAGCAGATTATATACTGAACAACAGGAGGATTATTATTATGACACAGTACACAGATTACATTGTGGAACAGGCAAAAAAATTATTATCCATCGACAGTCCATCCGGCTACACAAAAGAAGTCGCTCGCTATCTCGCTGATGAATTCACACGTCTCGGATATCAGCCTGAGATCACTGTAAAAGGCGGAGTATTAGTTGACATCGGCGGTACAAATACAGAGGATGCTGTATTTCTGGAAGCTCATGTGGATACACTCGGCGGAATGGTTGCTGAGATCAAAGGCAACGGACGTCTTCGCATCACAAACATCGGCGGAATGAATGCTAACAATGCCGAAGCAGAAAACTGCCGTGTCGTAACTAAATTTGATGGTTCTTACGAAGGTACTTGCCAGCTCATCAACGCTTCCGTTCATGTAAACGGAGAATACAGCGAAACAAAACGTACCTTTGACTCTGTAGAAGTTGTTCTGGATGAAAAGACATCTTCCAAAGAAGAAACTGAGAAGCTCGGCATCCAGGTTGGAGACTTTGTTTGCTTCGATCCAAGAACAAGAGTCACAGAGAAAGGCTATATCAAGAGCCGCTTCCTTGACGACAAATTAAGCGCTGCTATTTTACTTGGCTATGCCAAATACCTGAAAGATGAAAATGTTACTCCGCAGAGACGCATTTACGAACATTTTACTGTTTTCGAAGAAGTCGGACATGGCGGTTCTGCTTCTGTTCCAGCTGGTGTAACGGAAGCAATCTCTGTAGATATGGGATGTGTTGGTGATGGTCTTACCTGTACAGAACATCAGGTATCTATCTGTGCAAAAGACAGCGGCGGTCCATACCATTACGATGTTGTTACAGATCTCGTAAAAGCAGGTAAAGAAGCAGGCGTTGACTATGCAATTGACGTTTATCCATATTATGGCTCTGACGTAGAATGCACACTGCGCGCCGGATATGATATCAGACACGGTCTGATTGGACCTGGCGTATATGCTTCTCACGGTTACGAAAGAAGTCATACAGACGGTGTGGATAACACATTGAATTTATTAAAAGCATATCTTGGATAATTAAAAAAACACAGCCGGAAAATCCATTTTCAGATTTCCCGGCTGTTTGCTTTATCGCTTATTGCCGCTGTTTCCTTTTATTTTTCCAATATTCCTGCCTGCTGTAATCTTTTTTTCAATATTGGTCCCCCTGTCAGAGCAATCATAATTTTGATCATATCTCCCGGAATAAACGGAAATACACACGCACTCAGAGCTGCTGCCACGGTAGTTTTCATTACGATGCAAAACCAGATTGTTCCAAATATATAGCACAATGCCATACCTGCTGTCATAGCACTGAACTGAATAAAACGGTTATGGTATCGTTCTATTATAGCCCCTGCCAGAACCGCCATTGGAAGGAATCCGATGATGTATCCTCCCGTTGGACCAAGCAATTTCCCTATTCCTCCGGAAAATCCTGAAAATACAGGTAAGCCTACTGCTCCAAGCAAAATATAAATCAGGCAGCTGACTGTTCCTAATTTCCATCCCAACAAGTATAATGACAAATAAATCGCCAGCGCAGTAAACGAGATTGGAACCGGTCCAATTGGAATCGACAGCGGCGCTAAAATACAGATGACTGCCGTCATAAGCGCTGTCATCGTCATTTTCTGCAATCTTTTTCCTGTTTTTTCTTCTATGACAGATTCTTTCATAAATAACCCCTTTCTACTTTGATAGTCTCACACTGATTTCTCCTGAAGACAATAGTTTTTGCCTTCCTTCAGAATCCTCCACTAAAAGCTGACACTGATCATCCACATCCAGCGCTCTCGCCCATTCACTTTTTCCGCCGGAAATTACCTCTATTTCCTTTCCGATCACAAAACTTCTCTTTCGGTATTCTGTCTGATAGTCCCCATGCTTTGGCGCCCGATAGTATTCCATGAAGCGATTTAAAAATTCTGCTGCAAGCTTATTCTTCCCGTCATTTTGCGCTTCCGCAAAAACTGTTCCTGCAATCTCAGTCAATGTTTCCGGAAATCCATCTTTCGGAGGACAGACGTTCATACCAATCCCAAGCACAGCATATTCCAGAAATCCATCTTCCAGCCCAAAGGATGCTTCTGTAAGAATTCCACAAACTTTTTTCCCATTCATAAATACATCATTTACCCATTTGATTTCTGCTTTTTTTCCGGATACACGCTCCAGCGCCTCACATGCTGCTACAGCTGCAATTGTCGTTAACCGAACTGCCTGCTGAGCTGTAAATTGTTTTGGTCTCAACAAAATGCTTAAATAAATTCCGGTATCTGCCGGTGAATAGAATGTTCTTCCCCGACGTCCACGCCCGGATGTCTGTCGATTTGCGATCAGAGTGTATCCTTCTGCTGCGCCAAGCTCCGCCTGCTTTCTCACAAGCGTATTCGTGGAATCGACAGATTCTTCTACATGAATCTGTATTTCTTCGCACACTGGTTTTAAGTATTTCCCGATTCCCTGTTCTGATAAAATATCTGTCTCCTCCGAGAGACAATACCCTTTATTGCGGACAGCATCGATTCTATATCCTTCCTTTTGCAGATTTTTTACCGCTTTCCACACAGCAGTCCGCGACACATTTAGCTTTTCTGCAATCATCTCTCCCGAAAAATATATTCCCCGATGATGCTCAAATAGTTCCAACATACGTTCTTTCGTATCCATTTTCTCTTCCTCCAACTTTTTCTAAAGTAACATAGGAAAATTCTATTGTCAACCTTTTGTTTTTAATTAGTTAACATTTGTTTTTTATAAAAATGACGATACACCTATTCTGTATCGCCATAACTGCTATCTTTTTGCTATTTGAAGCAATTCTTCTGCTGATTTGCCATCTCTCTTATCTCACGCTTTCTTTGTTCTGCATCCATCCCCTGAAAGGATTTTAATTCCTGCTTTAGTTCTCTAATTTGCTGCTCCTGCTTCTGTGCTGTTCTGATTTTTTCCCGGAGAAGAATAAGAAGTCCGGTCACTACTATGATAAAACCGCCCCAAATCATATATGCCATGTATTATCCTCCTACTTCACCAATGCGATCACTGTTTCCTGAAGCGCTTTCGGAGCAACAGGTATTTCTAGTCTTATCGTTTTACTGTCACTGTCATCTAAGCAACTGCTTCCTTCGGAATCGGACAAGAGAATAACCGGTGTTGCTTTGTTTTTACGCCACAGCTGTTCCTTTTCACAAAGAAAGGTATCTGTCACAATCCACAAAGCCGGTTTTTGTGTACGAAGATTCTGTTTCGCCGATTCCGCTGTTGTGAAATAGCGAACCTGATCTGCCACCGATTTTAGTGCCGTGCAAATCCCTTCTGCATACATTTGATTGCTGCACAAGACAACAATCAACGCATCCAAAGAAGAATCTTTCTTCCTCTGAATAAAATCAAGTACCGGAGTGTTATACAAACTAAAGTCCTTCTCCAAATGGACCGTCTCATAATAGCTTCTGGCTGCCCGGCACATCCTCCAGCAAAACTGTTCAATATCAATCCGAATATCTCGGCTGTCCTGATTTCCCCTGGATTTTTCCAATTGGCAGACAGAAGTACCGCAGTTTACTCCAAGATGGAATCGAATTCTGCTCTCATCTTCATCATTGAGAAAGCCTTTATTCTGATGCAGGTACTCGCATCGCAATTGCCAGCATCGTTCTCCGCATATATATGGCATTTGATCTTCCGGCGTTATTTAAAAATACTCTCCTGCATACTCATCAAACCAGCGGATATACTGACTTCCTACATCTCTTGTCGGCTGCTTCTGCCTGTCTAGCATAACTCTGCCGTCCCGATAACGCTTTACCAGGTTCGGAAAGCTTACCACATCACAATCAATGTATGTAGCAGTTCCCGCCGTCACCGCCAGATTGACTGCTACCAGTGTTTTTCCTGCGCCTCCCTTACCACTTAAACAGGCTATTTTCATTGTACACCATGATATCCGGCATGGAATTTTGTCAGTTCTTCAAGCTGTCCTTCTTCCATTGCTTTCAGATCGTCCGCTGCGGCTTTATTCACGGACTGATAAATCTTCATGCCTGCTTCCTGAAATACCTCTGCCGCGTTCTGTCCGCAGCGCACGGTAATCAGCACATCTACTTCGTGATCCACAAAAAATTGAGCTGCCTGAAGTCCAGCTTCTCCCTGAGCTTGTGCTGCCGGATTCTCTACAATCGTATCAACTCCATCTTCCTTTTCTGCATGCAGCTGTGTCGATGCCTTTTGCAGCCACCACAGCCACAGAATTCTTCTTTCCCGTCGCAAAGTTGATAATCGCCGCCTTCAATCCGAAGCAGCAAACCATCTACCAGCGCCGTTGCCAGTTTCTTTCTGGCAGAATTATAAATGAGCTGAACAGTGGTTCTCCCCACCTGCATATATGTACTGCACTCTTCTTGTGAAAATCCCTCTCTATCAATCAGTCGAATCGTTTCATATTCATCCACCGTCAAAATCACTTCTGTTTTTGCCAGCGTCTCGCTGACCGGGCGGAATTCTTTAGTGTGGGGCATCTGACATACTTTTCTGCATTTTCTAGGTCTTGCCACTGCATTCACCTCCAAAAGCTATTTTAGTAATTTCAATATTAATATAGGCTTATTATTGACATATGTCAATAACTCATTTGACATATCCGATCCAATCCCTTATACTAAACCCATACAAAAACGAAAAAGGAAGGTAACTTATGGAGTTTCAAAATGCATTTCCGGTCTGGAAGAAACTAACTCCCTCCCAGCAAGCACAGATTCTCAGAAGTTTAACGCAAAAGCATGTTGTCAAAGGAACTATTGTTCACAATGGAAGCCTCGACTGCACCGGACTGCTCTTAATTAGCTCCGGACAGCTTCGCGCCTATATTCTTTCTGATGAAGGAAGGGAGATTACACTCTATCGACTATTTGACATGGATATGTGTCTCTTCTCTGCTTCCTGCATGATGCGCTCCATCCAATTCGAAGTAATCATTGAAGCTGAAAAGGACACTGATTTCTGGATCATCCCTGTTGAAATATACAAACATCTTATGGAAGAATCTGCCCCGCTTGCAAATTACACAAATGAACTAATGGCTTCCCGCTTTTCTGATGTCATGTGGCTGATCGAACAGATTCTGTGGAAAAGCCTCGATAAACGTGTTTCGTCTTTTCTTTTAGAGGAAGCTTCTATCGAAAACACTTTAGAACTAAAAATAACCCATGAAATAATCGGTAACCATCTTGGTTCCCAGCGTGAAGTCATCACACGCATGCTTCGCTATTTCCAGAGCGAAGGCATGGTAAAACTTTCCCGCGGAACGATTTCCATTCTGGATGAAAAAAGACTCCGGAAACTGGCAGAAAGCTAATTTCCGCAAAAAATAAGGAGCAGTCCCCACTGCTCCTCATATTCTGGTTCTTACAGCATTGCAAGAATCTCATCTTTACTTTTCGCACCGACAGAACGATTTACAACCTTTCCGTCTTTGATTACAACAAGTGTCGGAATACTCATTACCCGGAACTGCTTTGCCAGATCCTGCTGTTCTTCCACATTCACTTTTCCTACAACAATATCAGAACGCTCTTCTCCAATCTCTTCGATAATCGGAACAACCATGCGGCAAGGTCCGCACCAGGATGCCCAAAAGTCTAACAAAACAGGTTTCTCGGAATTCATAACTTCACTCTGAAAATTATTTGTATTAATATTGATAGCTGACATAATATTGTCCTCCTTAAATTTTCTTTTCTTTATGAGCACATTATATTCCAAAAAATAATTCTGTTCTGTGACAAAATCACCAAAATCTATTTTTTTATCCGTTCAAAGATCAACGGTACCCCAGGCTCTGATTCGTAATATTTTTTCTCTCCTTCAGAGATAAGTTCCTCCTCCTGATAAATCCATTTCCCTTTCGGAATCCATACTCCACGCCCCGTTTTCCTTTTCTCATACACAGGCGCCACAAGATATCTGCTGCCAAGCATAAATTGATCTGTTACTTGTTCCAGATCTTCTTCTGGAAACTCATATGCCATATAGCGTATGACCGGTTCTCCTGAACAACTGCTTTCTTCCAATTGCTTCATGATATAAGGGAGATATTTTTCCCGCACTGAAAGACTTTTTTGAATCGCTTTAAAGTTCTCTTTTGTAAGCATACGAAATGGCGCTGCCGAAAATTGTATTGCCGGCATTAGGCATGCAATCTCGCAATGTCTGACAAATAATTCTTCATCTAATCCGGAATGTTCCATATTTTGAAAATTCAGATACTCTCCGCCGCCAACCATGTCCGGACAGCCAAACGGATGCCCTGTAATTCCCTGAAGCAATGTATCCGGTATAAGAGAAGCAATCCCCGTTTCTCCCCAGGAATGTTCCTTATCACACAGACGCTGTAGGAGTGCCTTCCCTCCTGCGCGAAATGTCACACGAAATTCATTAAACGGATACTTCTCTCCAAATGCCGCCCATTTTTGAGACTGCTCATCCGGAGTTATCTTCCTGTAAGTCACATTATCTTCACGATAGTAAATGCTGTCTCCTGCGTCAAACTTAAATCCATCTACACCAATTGCACACAGATTTTCTAATTGCCTGTGAAGCCACTCTTCTGCCTTTGGATTCGACAGATCCAATACTGCGGAATATCCGTTCCACCACTTTGCAATATATGGATTTCCGTCTTCTGTGCGAATAAGAATCCCTTCTCTCTCTGCTTCCCGATAAGCAACCGAATCAGCAGTAATATACGGACAAACCCATACCATCACTTTAAATCCCATCTCATGCAGTTTTTCCAGCATTTTTTCCGGTTCCGGAAACTTTCCGCTGTGAAATCTCCAGTCTCCATAACATTCAGACCAGCCATCATCAATCATGAGTACGCCGGACGGCATCCCATGCTTCAGAATATTCTCTGCATAATTCATAATATCCTTTTCATTCTGATCAAATGTTAATTCAATCCATGAATTGTAGATAGGCATTTGAAATAACTCTTTTGCAGGCATTTTTTGAAACGGAAAATGCTTTTGCATTGCCACCAAATATGCTTCTCTTAGATGTCCTCCGGTCTCTCCAAGCTCACATGTATCCTCTACTTCCAGTATACCCTTCGCCGCCTTTAAACGAAATCCTGTTTCACTCCAGAGATACCTGCCCTTTGTGGAAACTAACAGCGGCATTGCCTGATTCGGAGTCGGATTCTGCCTGAAATCCAATTCCAACTCCGTTTCCGGTCCGATCGGCATTTGCAGACCAAACTTTACACAGGTTCCGTACCAAAATTCATTTTCCATGAATGCTATCTTCATAAGCAGTTCTCCATTCCTACATCTGCTCTGCGTACGCTCTGATATTGGATGCATTGGCCACTTTTTCGACCTCCCCATCACGTATTACAACAAGCGTTGGCGCCTGCATCACTTTATACTTCTTTGCAAGATCTTTATGTTCTTCCGCATCAACTAACTCATAGTCGATCTTTGCATCTTCCAGCGTATTTCTGGCAATGCTGCAATTCGGACATCTCTTTGTTGTAAAAAGAAGTGTCTTCACCTTCTCTGTACTTTTCGGACACATCTGCTCTGTACAAATCTGTTTTGCACACTGCCCTGCCGCCTCTTTTTTCGCAGCATTTGTGCGCCCTTCCATGCCGGATTTTAACACATTATAGACTTTACGCTCTTTAAATTCCTGCGTCTTTCCATCATTCCAGTTCTGCACCGGACGATAATATCCGGTAATACGGCTATATACCTCTGTTTTGTTTCCACAAATTGGACATACGTACTGCTCACCACTCAAATAACCATGATCCTTACATACAGAATAGGTCGGTGAAATCGTATAGTACGGCAGCTTATAGTTCTCCGCAATTTTGCGGACAAGCGTTGCTGCTGCCTTCCAATCTGGAAGTTTTTCTCCAAGAAATGCGTGGAATACTGTTCCGGATGTGTAAAGTGTCTGCAGTTCGTCCTGGATATCAAGCGCATCAAAAATATCCTCTGTAAAACCAACCGGTAAATGTGAACTATTCGTATAATACGGTGTTCCGCCCGGTTCAGCTGCCGTAATGATATCCGGATACTGCTCCACATCATGTTTTGCAAACCGATAAGTTGTTGATTCCGCCGGTGTTGCTTCCAGATTATAGAGATCTCCGTACTCTTCCTGATAAGAAGAAAGGCGCTCTCTCATATGATTTAATACCGCTTTTGAAAATTCCTGTGTACATTCGTGAGTCATATCTGCGCGAAGCCAGTTTGCATTCAGCCCCGCCTCATTCATGCCAATCAGACCAATGGTTGAAAAATGATTGTTAAATGTTCCGAGATAACGCTTCGTATATGGATACAAACCTTCTTCCAACAATCTGGAAATAATTGTCCGCTTAATCTTTAAAGATCTTGCTGCGATATCCATCATCCGGTCAAGGCGGTGATAAAACTCTTCCTCGCTTTTTGACAGATATGCAATTCTTGGCATATTGATTGTCACAACCCCGACAGACCCTGTACTCTCACCGCTTCCAAAAAATCCACCAGATTTCTTTCGAAGTTCTCTCAGATCCAACCTCAGACGACAGCACATACTCCGCACATCACTCGGTTCCATATCACTATTAATATAATTAGAAAAATACGGTGTTCCGTACTTTGCTGTCATTTCAAACAAGAGACGATTATTCTCTGTATCAGACCAGTCAAAATCACTTGTGATCGAATAGGTCGGAATCGGATACTGGAATCCGCGTCCATTGGCATCTCCCTCAATCATAATCTCGATAAACGCCTTATTGACCATATCCATTTCTTTCTTACAATCTCCGTAAGTAAAATCCATCTCCTTGCCGCCAACGATCGCAGGAAGATTGGCCAGGTCGTTCGGTACTGTCCAATCCAGAGTGATATTAGAAAACGGCGCCTGTGTTCCCCAACGGCTCGGCGTATTTACTCCGTAAATAAAAGATTCAATACATTTCTTTACCTGTTCATAAGTAAGATGATCTGTCTTAACGAACGGTGCAAGATAGGTATCAAAGGAAGAGAATGCCTGTGCCCCCGCCCATTCATTCTGCATAATTCCAAGAAAGTTTACCATCTGATTGCAGAGCGTAGATAAGTGCTTCGCCGGAGCAGACGTAATCTTACCCGGAATACCGCCTAATCCCTCCTGGATCAGCTGTTTTAATGACCATCCTGCGCAATACCCTGTCAACATCGAAAGATCGTGGATATGAATATCGCCGCTGCGGTGTGCATTGGCAATCTCCTCATCGTAAATTTCTGAAAGCCAGTAATTCGCAGTAATCGCACCGGAATTGCTCAGAATCAATCCTCCAACAGAGTACGTCACTGTAGAATTCTCTTTCACTCTCCAGTCTGTTACTTTCACATAACTGTCCACAATATCTTTATAGTCAAGCAATGTAGATTTCATATTGCGGATCTTCTCTCGCTGCTTTCGGTACAAAATATATCCCTTTGCCACATCGGAATATCCTGACTGTACAAGGACATTTTCTACACTGTCCTGAATCTCTTCTACCTGGATTAACCCCTCTTTAATCTTCGGTTCAAAGTCTGCTGTCACTTTCAGCGTGAGCATATCAATGATGCTTGGATGAGACTGTTTATCCTGCGCATCAAATGCTTTTGCAATTGCTACTGATATTTTATTCAAATCAAATTCTGCGATTTTACCATCACGTTTGATTACCTGATACATTGCTATCTTCCTTTCTCGTTCTCATTTCGTTCTCCCCGTGTGATGTTCATTTTAGCACTGTCAAATCGGGGTGTCAATAAAAGAAGAACAAGATATAGTGTATACATGAATTGTGTATAACCATATCTTGTTATCTGATAATTTATGTAATTCCACGCAAATATACATTCTTCATGTATTTTGCCGCAAGCTCTCCAGCTTCTTTCATCCATTGATCTGTATGACTGTGAAGTCCTTGTTCTATCACGTCTCCTGAGTCTTCGAACTTTTGAAGATAGTATTTTTCTGCCCCCAAAAGCCATTCTCCAATTCTGGAAATGTCATCTTTTTCATGGAATTCTCTGACAATAGTTGTTCTAAATTCATAGGGAAGATGTCCTTCCAAAAGCCACTTTGCAGATTGCTCCACCGCCGAAGTGTCATATCCTGTAATCCCTATTGTTTCCCCATAACGCTCCCGTGCATTCTTAATATCCATAGCCACATAATCAATCAGTCCCTTTTGCACCAGTTCTTTCAGTCGCTTCGGAGAACTTCCATTTGTATCCAGTTTAATAAGATATCCGAGCTTTTTTATTTTCGTCAAAAAACAATCCAGGTCCTTCCAGAGAAGAGGTTCTCCTCCTGTAATACAAACACCGTCTAATATTCCTCTTCTTTTCTCCAAAAATGCCATTAACTTTTCTTCATCAAGTTCTCCCGCATCTTCCATATGGGTTACAAGTGATGCATTATGGCAGAACGGACATCGGAAATTGCATCCGCACGTAAAAATTGTACATGCTGCCTTTTCCGGATAATCTAACAATGTCAGTTTTTGAAGTCCACTGATTTTCATTATACTCCTTCTTTCTTCGTCTATCTATATACTGTATACTGATATGCAAAATATGTCGGTCATCTCTGACCGACATATTCCTATTTCTTCTTTATGTTACATGAAATTTCAAAAATAATCAATGCTGCCTTTATCTCATTGAGATTTTCCTATACCGATTATTCAAAGCTTTGTTCTGTACGCTCAATAATCTCATCTTGAAGCGCTTTGCTCAAGTTACGGAAATGATCGCTGTAACCAGCTACACGAACAATCAAATCTTTATAATCCTCCGGATGTTTCTGTGCGTTGATCAAAGTCTGGCGGTCAATTACGTTAAACTGAATATGATGTCCATCCATATTAAAGTAAGAACGGATCAGATTCGCCATCTGGTCAAGCCCTTCTTCTCCCGCAACAACACTCGGTGTAAACTTCTGGTTCAGAAGTGTTCCTCCCGTCTGAAGGTGATCCATCTTGGAAGCAGATTTCACAACTGCTGTAGGTCCATTCACATCAGCACCCTTCTCCGGAGAAATTCCTTCTGAAACCGGCTTATGTGCCAGACGTCCATTTGGACTTGCCATCATGACTTCCCCAAAATATACATGACAAGTTGTCGGAAGCATGTTAATGCGGTATGTACCGCCTTTCATATTCGGACGTCCTGTTACACTCTTCTGATAGAATGTAAAGATCTCTTTCATAAGCTCATCTGCATATGGATCATCATTTCCATACTTCGGCGTCTTATTGCTTACGAGATTCCAGATTACTTCATGGCCTTCAAAATTATCATCCAGAGCCTGCATCAGCTCTTCCATCGTAAATTTCTTCTCGTCATAAACATTATATTTCACAGCTGCGACACAGTCTGTAATTGTTCCAATTCCAACGCCCTGAAGATAATTTGTATTATAGCGGGCTCCACCTGCATTGTAATCTTTTCCTTTAGAAATACAATCATTTGTAATAATTGACAGGAACGGTACCGGCATATAATCTGCATAAATTTTCTCAATAACATTGCTTCCCTGAATCTTAATATCAAGGAAATATTCGATCTGCTTTTTATATGCATCGAAAAGTTCGTCAAACGTCTTAAAGTCTGTCGCATAACCTAACTGAAGTCCAAGCTGTTTTTTAGCAACTTTGTCATAACCGTTGTTCAATGTCAATTCAAAAATCTTCGGCAAGTTAAAATATCCTGTTAAAATATACGCTTCGTTTCCAAATGCACCTGTTTCAACACATCCACTCGTACCGCCTCGTCTAGCATCTTCTAAAGTCTTACCTGCATTCAAAAGTTCCTGCACGATTGCTTCTGTATTGTAGAAAGCTGGCTGGCCCCATCCTTTTCTGGAAATCTCACAGGCACGTTTCAAGAACTTCTGCGGAGTCTTACGGCTGATCTGCACGTTAGAACTAGGCTGAAGCAGCTTCATTTCATCCATACAATCAAGAATCAGATAGCTGACACGGTTTACACCATTTTCCCCATCCGGTGTGATTCCTCCTGTATTTAAGTTTGCAAAATCTGTGTAAGTACTGCTCTCTTTCAGAGTAATTCCTACTTTTGGCGGAGCTGGCTGATTGTTGAATTTTATCCAGAGACACTCTAATAATTCCAATGCTTTCTCATCATCTAAAGTACCTTCTGCTACATCATGCTCATAGAATGGATTCAAATGCTGATCCAGTCTTCCCGGGCTATAAGCATCCCACGGATTCAATTCCGTCGTTACACTCAAATGTACAAACCAGTATGTCTGGATTGCCTGCCAGAATGTCTGAGGTGCATGTGCCGGAACGACATCACAGTTTGCTGCAATCTGAAGCAGCTCCTGTTTTCTAGTTTCATCTGTTTCTTTCTCTGCAAGCTCTCTTGCATATGCCGCATAGCGTTCTCCGAGAATCATGATCGCGTCACAAGCAATTGCCATACCTCTTAACTGATTTCTTTTTTCAAAAGCTTCTTTATCATTTGCAAAGTCAAGCTTTTCAATTGCAGCTTCGATTTCAGCCTTGTAATCCAGAAAGCCTTTTTCATAAATCTTAAAAGAACCTACTGTATGTCCAGGACCGCGCTGTTCCATGAACTCTGTAAAGATTCCTGCCTCATAAGCAGATTTCCATTCAGGTGTCATATTGTCGATAATTTTTTTACGGATAGAACGTTTCTCCCAAAATGGGATAATGGTCTCTTCCTGGAACTTGTAATCTTCTTCACGCACTTTAAAACTGATCAATTCACGATCATTCATAATATGCATATCTTCTACCGTGTGACAGCAAAGCTCCGGAAATGTCGGCGCAGCCTGCGGAGAATTTCCTTTCTCTCCAACAATCAATTCTCCATCTCCGATATACAGTGTTTTCTTTGAAAAATACTCTTTTAACACAAGTGCTCTTAATTCTGGAATAGAAACAGCTCCTTCATACTGCTTATATGTCTCTGTTTCAATTTTGGCACGCTCTATATCAATATGTGCCGCTGTTTCAAGACTGCGTCTGCGCAGATTTTTAATTCTTGCGTTCATTCCTCTCTCTTCCATGAACTTAACCTCCTATTTTTGTATTCTGAAATCCTTCACGGATAAACAACTGCTGAAACTTTTTCATTTCTTCTTTTGATGGCGCGTGAAGATCCGAGCCTTCATAGTGCTCTCCAAGCTTACCATACTTTCCTGAACCTGTATTATGATACGGAAGAAGATTGATCTGTGCAGGATGAATTCCATTTTCTTTTAAGAATGTTATAATTGCACCTATGCTTTCCGAATCACCGTTCACTTCTTTGATTGTAGGAATCCGGATATAAATCCTTGCTCCTGCCTGACTGAGACGGGTAACATTGTCCAAAATCAATGTATTATCCACCCCAATATATTTTTTATGTTTCTCATGATCCATAACTTTTATATCATATAAAAATGTATCAATATACGGAAGGATTCTTGCAAAGTTCTCATACGGCGCAAATCCACATGTATCTATTGTAACAGAAATTCCTTCCTGATTCAGCCTTTTCACAAGTTTTTCTATATAATTCATATTTTGAGACATAACTTCTCCGCCGGATAAAGTCACACCGCCTCCTGATTCCTCATAAAACATCTCATCTTTTTTCAGTTCTTTTACAAGGTCTTCAATGTCCCATTCCGTTCCTGCAATTTCCCGGAGATTTCTCACACAATAATCAAGACATTTTCCGCATTGCTCACAGATTTCCTTATCCGTCCATACTTTTCCGTCAATTTTTTTAATCGCATGTTCCGGACAGGCTTCTGCACATCGATAGCAGCCGACACATTTCTCTTCATCGTACATAACTTCCTTCTGAAATGCCTGTGTCTCCGGATTATGGCACCACACACAATTTAACGGGCATCCTTTAAAAAATACACTTGTCCGGATCCCATCTCCATCATGAATGGAATATTTTTGTATATTCGTAATTAGCGTCATCTCTACCTCTTCCTTTTGGACTATGGTTTAAACTTCAGTCAAATTATATCAATCCCAGAATTCAATGTCAATATTTTATCATACATGATAATAAAATATCTATTATTGCAGTCCTTTTTTTATCTGTGATATACTAAAACAGTACTAATTGCAAAGGTTTTCCCTAAGCAAAAAGGCGTGAGATTTAAGATTTAATGATATGTACACATTACTGTGTGCTTATTTCTTATACCCATACGCCAAGTATGGGTATTTTTTATATTTACAAGGAGGATACCTTATGGACAATCGAATTGCTCTGATTGGAATTATTGTAGAGAGCACAGAACACATCGATGATCTGAACCGGCTTCTCAGTTCTTACGGCAAATATGTCGTCGGACGTATGGGCATCCCTTATAGAGAGCGAAATATTTCTATTATCAGCATAGCTGTAGACGCTCCGAGCGATATTATCAGCGCTTTATCCGGGAAGATTGGTATGCTTTCCGGCATCAGCACAAAAACAATTTATGCAAAAACGCCCGCCAAAATACAGGAAAAAAAATAACAGGAGAATATGCATGAAAACATTGGTTGATAAGCTGAGTTTCGGACACAGCCTTACAAAATCTGATTGGATTGAACTCATTAGCAGTCAGACACCTGAACTGTCTGAATATGTCTTTGCGCAGGCGAGAGAAGTCCGCGATGCAGTCTATGGACATGAAATCTACATCCGAGGTCTGATTGAATTTACGAATTACTGCCGAAATGACTGCTATTATTGTGGAATCCGCAAAAGCAATCAAAACACAAATCGTTTTCGTCTCACACCGGACGAAATCCTTTCCTGCTGTCAGGTCGGATACGACCTCGGTTTTCGTACCTTTGTGCTGCAGGGCGGAGAGGATGGTTACTTTACCGATGAACGTCTGATCGCGCTCATTCGCCAGATAAAAAAGGATTTTCCGGCTTGTGCTGTTACTCTGTCTGCCGGCGAGAAATCCCATGACAGTTATCAGGCGCTCTTTGAGGCAGGCGCTGACAGATATCTGCTGCGCCATGAAACTGCCAGCATCTCACATTATCAGAAGCTTCACCCGGCTTCTCTTTCAGCTTCACACCGTCAGAAATGTCTGTATGATCTGAAAGAGATCGGTTATCAGACCGGTGCAGGCATGATGATCGGCTCTCCATACCAGACAGCAGAACATCTGGCAGAAGATATGCTCTTTTTAAAAGATCTAATGCCGCACATGATCGGCATTGGCCCATTTATCCCTCATCACGATACCCCGTTTGCCAAAGAAGCTTCCGGTACAATCGAGCAAACATTATTCATACTCGGTCTTGTACGGCTTATGATCCCGGAAGTGCTTCTTCCGGCTACTACAGCACTCGGCGCCATCCGCCCGGATGGAAGAAAACTTGGCATTCTTGCAGGAGCTAACGTAATTATGCCTAATCTGTCACCGTCCAACACAAGAAAACACTATCATTTGTATGATAATAAACCTTTCAGTGGATTAGAAGCAGCAGAGCATCTTGCAGAACTTCGGATACGCATGAAAGAAATGGGTTATACTGTCGTCACAGCTCGTGGCGACTCAAAAGTACTATCATAAGCAACTTCACGCTTACATAAGCAACTTCACGCTTACAAACAAGAAAAGGAGAACAATATTATGGCTATCTATGATCCAAAATCAAGAATTGCAGACGAATTTATTAATCACGAAGAGATTCTTCAGACACTTGACTATGCTGAACAGAACAAGCACAACGAACAGCTCATTTCAGAAATTATCGAAAAAGCAAAAGAACGCAAAGGGCTCACCCACCGCGAAGCATCTGTCCTCCTGGCATGTGATCTTCCGGAAAAAACACAGGAAATCTTCGCACTTGCAGAACAGATCAAGAAAGATTTCTATGGAAACCGCATTGTTATGTTTGCTCCTCTTTATCTTTCAAACTATTGTGTCAACGGCTGTACATATTGCCCGTATCATTTAAAAAATAAACATATCGCCCGCAAAAAACTGACACAGGATGAAATACGCCGGGAAGTTATTGCACTTCAGGATATGGGACATAAACGTCTTGCTCTGGAAACAGGTGAAGATCCTGTCAACAGTCCAATCGAATATGTACTGGAATCCATTAAAACAATTTACAGCATTAAACATAAAAACGGCGCGATCCGCCGCGTCAATGTGAATATTGCCGCAACTACTGTGGAAAACTACCGCAAGTTAAAAGAAGCCGGTATTGGAACTTATATTTTATTCCAAGAGACATACCATAAAGAAAGCTATCTGGAGCTCCATCCAACCGGTCCAAAACATGACTATAATTACCATACAGAGGCTATGGACCGTGCAATGGAGGGCGGTATCGACGATGTCGGCTGCGGTGTCCTCTTTGGGCTTGATAAATACCGCTATGAATTTGCCGGACTTCTGATGCATGCAGAACATCTGGAAGCTGTATGGGGCGTTGGTCCTCATACAATCAGTGTGCCGCGCCTCTGTCCTGCTGATGATATTGATGTTAATGACTTTGATAACAGCATCAGCGATGACATTTTCGAAAAAATTGTTGCCTGCATCCGTATTGCGGTTCCTTATACAGGTATGATCATTTCCACAAGAGAAAGTCAAAAAAGCCGTGAACGCGTTCTTCATCTTGGTATTTCCCAGATTAGCGGCGGTTCTAAGACAAGCGTTGGCGGCTATGCCGAACCGGAGCCGGAGGTAGAAAATTCAGCACAGTTTGACGTAAGCGATACCCGTACACTGGACGAGATTGTGAAATGGCTTATGGATATGGGCTATCTTCCAAGTTTCTGTACTGCATGCTACCGCGCAGGCCGCACCGGAGATCGTTTCATGTCTCTTTGCAAGAGTGGTCAGATTCAGAACTGCTGTCATCCAAATGCTCTGATGACATTAAAAGAATATCTGGAAGACTATGCCGCTCCTGAGACAAAGAAAGTCGGAGAAGCACTGATTCAAAAAGAACTGGAAAACATTCCGAATGAAAAAGTAAAAGAAAGAGTTGTTCAGTACCTGAAAGAAATGGAACAGGGCGGAAAACGTGATTTTCGGTTCTAATTTTTCACAATAATTTCTATGATTGATACTTTGAAAGGACTAAGACTTATGAGTTTGAACAATACTCCTGCCGCCAACCGCATCCATATTGGAATCTTTGGACGGCGCAATGCCGGTAAATCAAGCGTGATCAATGCCATTACCGGACAATCTCTTGCTATCGTTTCAGACATAAAAGGAACAACAACTGATCCTGTATCAAAAGCAATGGAACTGCTCCCACTCGGCCCGGTTGTCATCATCGATACTCCAGGGCTTGATGATATTGGAGAGCTGGGCGCACAAAGAATCCAAAAAGCATACCAGGTTCTAAACAAAACTGATATTGCCATTCTTGTAGTGGATGCCTCTGTCGGATTTACAAGAGAAGATGAAGAAATTTTAAAACGGATCTATGACAAAAAAATCCCTTATGTTACCGTTTTAAATAAAATTGACCGGTGTGAAATTCTTCCTGAAATTCAAGATGTTTCCAATACGATCTGTGTCAGCGCCATTACTGGCTACCATATTCAGGAATTAAAAGAAATGATTGCCGCACAAACTCCTGATAATGTATCTGACAGCTGCCTTGTAAGGGATCTGATCGCTCCGTCTGATTTTGTTATCCTTGTTGTTCCGATTGACAAAGCAGCTCCTAAAGGCCGCCTCATCCTTCCGCAGCAGCAAACAATCCGAGACATTCTTGACGGTCACGGTGTTTCCATTGTTGTATCTCCGCAAGAACTGCCAAGTACAATTGCATCACTTGGCAAAAAACCTGCGCTTGTCATTACTGACAGCCAGGTATTTGAAGAAGTTGCCCAGCTGACTCCAAAAGAACTTCCATTAACGTCTTTCTCTATCTTGTTTGCCAGATACAAGGGCAGCTTAAGCCTCCTCTCGGAAGGCGCTCTTACGATTGACCAGTTAAAGGACGGAGATACTATTCTAATCTCGGAAGGCTGTACCCATCACCGCCAGTGCGGCGACATTGGTACGGAAAAGCTTCCTGCCTGGCTTCAAAAGCATACCGGAAAACAACTGCAGTTCGAATTCACAAGCGGAACGGAATTTCCTGAAGAACTGCAGAAATACCGTCTCATCATCCATTGCGGAGGCTGCATGCTGAATGAGCGTGAAATGAAATACCGCCTTCTCTGTGCCAAAGACCAGAACATACCTGTCACCAACTATGGTATGGCAATCGCGCATATGAAAGGAATCTTAAAAAGAAGTATGGAAATCTTCTCATAAAAGTATGAGCCTCTGCTGCCGCGGTATCATCCGCTGGCAACAGAGGCTCTTTTTATTTTCGGTTCTATTTCGTTTTTACATATTCATTGATTGGCCGGAGCATATACTCATTATACGGGAACTTATCTGTCGTTACATATCCTGCCGGAGCATCAATTAGCTGTGCAATACGATTAACCAGAGTTGCACATGTAAGTTCTACCGTAGCCGGTCTATTTACGATGCTTGTCGTTTCCGGTTCCCCATACAGTGTCCATTCATTTTTGTCAAATTCTTCTGGTGCAAATACCTTTCCTACACACTCAGTTTCTAAAATAATACCTTCTGCTGTCTCAGTTGTAACAATTGCTCTCATACCAGTTGCATTACCAGCCTTAATCGTCATTCCGAGCGTTTCTGAATATAAGTCAGTCTCCCATGTACAAGGAACACATTTCTGAGTTTGAGAAACTACCGTCAATCCAAGCTTACTTGCAAGCCATCCATTCTGATTCCACATATAAGACGGAACATATTCTCCGCTTTCCACTTTCTGCTTAATCTCATCGGAAGTCCAGTGATTACATGTTCCGATCTCTGTCTCAAATCTATCCAGTGGAAGTCCTGCTCCATGTCCTTCTGCAAGTGCGATTCCATAATCTTCTACATTGTACCAACTGCTGCCGACAATTTTTTTCACTTCAAAAGAAGAACCCATTAAGTTGGTTACCATAGTCCCCCAGAACAGATCACAGTAGCCTACACCAGTCAATGTACATCCGCCTTCTTTCGCCAATGCATCCAACTTAGCTGTTAGTGCCGGAGACGAATTCCATGGATACAATGCCTCCTCACAGGTAGTAATTGCATTGACCCCATGTTTTGCGCAGATTGTAAAAATATCCTCCACCTCGGCAACTGTACTTCTTGTCGCAATGATACACACATCCGGTTTCAATTGCATACCTCATTAGCCAACGGCTCATTCTTCCACATCCATATTGTACATATTTAACTTTTCGCTCCATACAATACCTCCTGCATCTTCTGTTTAAAATTACTTTCGGTTCATCTTTGTTATATTCTTATCATAAAACCTATTGTATGTATAGAGTCAAGATAAAATTACAGGAATCTGCATCTTACTAAACATCTTCCGCTTCTCTTCCTCCATCACAGGAAAATCAATTATTACTTTTTAAATAATCCACATCATTAATCCAATCACAAAAAATATTTTTCCCATTTTGATTTTCGTATTGAATTAACTTTTGAACTGAAGCACTATCCTTGCTACTATGTGAAATAAAAAAATCGTATGTTTTTATTTTTTGTTCTTTTGCATTCTCAATTCGATATTCTAATTCATCCGGAGTTTTAGGTATTTTATAACTTTCATTAGGATAAACTTCTCTCAAATACTTTTTCTTATTTTTATTTTTTGTATGAACTTGCTGTTTCATTTTCCTACCACAATTCGGACAGATTTTGTTGTTAGCACCCATATCATTCTTCCAGTTTATAAAAATCGCCTAAATTTAATTCATGTTTCAATTCTTCTTCTGTCGGCAGATAAGTAAAATATTTTGATGCAAAAATCTGGTGATTATCTTCCGGCAGTGTGTACTTTACAATGGAGTCGCCTTTGTCCCAGATTCTGATGGGTCAGTTTTCCCATCTTCAAATCAATCAGAACAAAGCATTTCAAAATGTACTTGTAAAATACTAAGTCGATGAAAAAATCCTGTCCATCCAGCGTAAACCGCTTTTGCCGTGCTACAAAAGAAAATCCTCGTCCCAGTTCCAGAAGAAAATGCTGAAGGTGGTCAATCAATGCCTGCTCCAGTTCACCCTCATATACATGGGTGTCTGGCTGAATCTGCAAAAATTCCATCACATAAGGGTTTTTGATTATTTTTTCATATTCAGGTTTAGGTTCTGTTGTTTGAATTTCTTTTGAAACAGCTGCTTTGTCCTGGCTTGCTAAAATTCTCTGATAGTACATTGTGTTGATCTGCCGTTCTAACTGTCGGACGCTCCATGCAGACTTTACACATTCCTCCATATAAAAGGTTCGTGCCTGTTCATCTGGCACACGCATCAAAAGGCGGTAATGTGACCAACTCAATTCAAGACACAGTGTGTCTCGAATTGGGAATGTACAGTAGAACTGCCTCATCTTACGAAGATTTGATTTGTCAAAACCTTTTCCAAACTCAGCAGTCAATTGAGCTGAAAGATAGTCCAACAAATTTTTTCCGTATGCTGCTCTGTCATTTTCTCCACACGCTTTATAGATCTGTTCCCCAATCTCCCAGTAAGTTATTACCATTGCGTAGTTCACCGCAGCACTTAGCTTATGCTGTGCCGATACAATAGACTGGCGAATAGGATGATGCTTCTTACCTTTTGCCGCCAGCAATATCGAATTGCTCGTCTAAAAAAGTTCATATCAAATGCCTCCTTAACTAACTCATTCTTGTTAAAATCTCTTTTGGCTTCAGCCGAAGAATCGTACTGCTGGCTGCCAATACAGTCAATAAAACAACAGATAATTCTCCGACAAACAGGATACTAGAGCGACACAAATCCGGTTGCAGGTAATTCGATGTGTTACCACCGGTTTGTAATGCCACAGTACCCGTCCCTTGAGCCAGAGTGCCGAATAGAAATCCATTTACCATATCAGAACAGAAGAACCACAGTAGAAAAGCGAGCCCAAAACCGGCAAACAGGAGTCCCCATGCTTCTAAAGTAAATTGTCCAATGATTTCCGCTTTGGGCCTCCCCATCGAAAGGTAAATCCCTGCTTCATGGATACGCCCCCGTATCCGTAGAAGAAGGATCAGCATTAGGATTACAATACTCAAAGCAGATACAATGAAAATCAATGCCAGAGCCAGTTTTTGAAGGTTTTGAAGCTGTCCGGAGATTTGCTCGTACTGAAAATCATTCTCCCGCAGAATATGGTTGTTCCAGTCTATAGAGTCGATGGACTTCACACACTCCAGCAGAGTATCTAATTCCAACGGGTCAGCAATGTAAAAGGCCATCTCACCCTCATAAATGCCTGGGTGGTGCAGGATACCCTCGCCGGGACGAAGCGGCTCATCCATCAGGATACGCTCCATTGCGTCTGACAGCGTAAAGGGCAGCTTGTCCGGCTGGGGATTGCCCAGGCTGATGGTTAGGCTCCCTTGCGGATCTCCGTCGATCAGCAGGACTTTCTTCCCGGCCTGTGCCAGCCCGATTCCCAAGTTGGCACAGGTTGTTGTCTTGCCAACACCGCCTTTCTGGTTGGCGATGGCGATGATTTGCGTGTTCATTGACTTCACCTCATTTCTGATTGTTGCTGTTGCTTCTGGAAATAGAAAAAGCCGCCACTTCAAAATTAACAGTGAAGTGACGGCTCTTTCTATCGCCGGAATACGAGTTCCTGAAATGAAAAAAGCACCCAGTCATTTATACTGCGTGCTACATCAAATTCATATTCAA
>JAGZJD010000101.1 GCA_018365895.1 Lachnospiraceae bacterium
GCTGTTGATTTCTTTACAGAAGTCTGACGTCCCTTTCTTACTAACTGGTTAAATGTTGGCATTCCTTTCACCTCCTATGAATACTGTTGGTTGCTGTTTAAACTTATTCTAAGTTCTAAGTGCACAAAAAACAACGCGTTTCTTTGCACACTTAGACAGTGTAGTATGATTCTTCCCAAAAGTCAAGTATCGAAATCAAAAAAATAAGAAATAATCCCAAAAACTCAATTATTCCTTACTCTTTTCAAGCTAACTCAGCATATTTCTATATTCATTTGCCGACATTCCGGCAATTTTCTTAAATACTCTGGAAAAATGAGCCATATCCAGAAAACCTACCAACTCTGCAATCTCACCAATTCGAAGGGACTGATCTTTCAACAGCTCCTGCGCCTTTCTAATCCTTGTCATATTCAAAAGTTCTGAAAAGCTGTGTCCCATATGTTTATTCAGTAATTTGCTCAAATGCCACTGACTCACATAAGTCTGCTCTGCCACTTCCGATAGAGTCAGCCGCTCTGCATAATGCATCTCTATATATTTCATTGCATTTTTTACAATAAAACTATTCGCCATCTCACACTTTTCTTTTGGCTCTTCCGCCTTAGGAAGTTTTGCTTTCTTTTCAAGTTTTTGAATCATTGCCTCTACCGCTTCTTCAATTTCTTCCATGCTGGATGGTTTCAAAAGAAATCTGCGCACATCAAGCCGCACTGCCTCCTGTGCATATTCAAAATCGCGATATCCGGTCAAAATACTGATCTCCATATCCGGAAACTCTGACTTTAAGCCTGCTATCATCTTTAACCCGTCAACTCCCGGCATGGCAATATCAGAAAAAACAAGATCAGGCTGATACTGTTCGATAATCTTGCGACCTTCTTCCCCATCACTTGCTGTTGCAACAACTTTGCAATTCCACTGTTCCCAAGGAAGTGTCTTGCATAATCCTTCTACGATAATCGATTCATCATCAACAATTACTACTTTGTTCACTTCTCACACCCTCTGCCTTACATCAACAAACCATCTTTTATTATACACATCCACTAAAACTTGTCAAAACTTTTCCTTCAATTTAGTTAAAATCGCATCTAAAAACGCCCTGTCTCTTCCAAACGTTTCCTCACATTTTCTCGGCTATCCCGTTCCATATGGCTTTTCTCCTCACCCATCGGAATTGTGATTGTAGAGACAATATATTCTCCTTTCTGTTCAATACGAAGACCATACTGCTCTCCATAAATCAGTTTCACTCGTTCATTGATATTTCGAATTGCAAGCGAAACATGATGTCCCCTTCCCTCGGCAACTTCCTCAGGTTTCTGATTCAATAATGTCTCTATTTTTTCTTTTACATCCTTTGTGAGTGGTTTTCCGCTATTTATTACTTGAAGATACAGATTTTCTGCATTACTGTATATTTTTATTTTGATCATCCCCTGTTTTATTTGTTCAATACCGTGAACGACCGCATTCTCTATCATTGGCTGGAGCACAAGCTGAGGAACTTTGACAGGAAGCAGTTTCTGATCAATCTCCTTCTCCACGGTAAGTCTCTTTCCAAAACGCTTTGATATAATATGAAAATATGCATCCGCACAGCGAAGCTCCCGCGAAAGCGTTGTCAGACGCTTTGATTCCCGATTCATATTATAATCAAGCACAACCCCTAAAGATTCAATCATGCTCGACACCTCCAGATTGCCTGACATTCTTGCCTGCCAGTTCATCATTTCCAGCGTGTTATTTAAAAAATGAGGATTGATCTGCGCCTGAAGCGTCATGATTTTTGCATCTTTCCTTGCCATTTTTTCATCATAAGCATAATCAAACAGATATTTCACTTGTTTTGACATCTTATTAAATGCTTCCCGCAAATATTCAAACTCGATATTGGGCATCTTTTCATCCTGCACAACTGTCCCTATTGCCCCTCGCTCAATCGCTTTTGATGCTTCAATCATCTTTGTAATCGGCTCTGATATATGAAGTCTCAAAAAATAAAATACATATATCAGCAATGGAATCATAATTAGAATAATAAAAATAATGGCTTTGTAGAACTCATACACTTCAAGATACAACTGCTTATTCTGTGACATATAGATAATCCCCAGATTATAATCGTTCTGCCTATGGCTTCTCATATATCCGCTATACTCCAGATTATGTATGCTAATATACTGTTCCCATTGATTCTGATCGAACTTTTCTAAAAGCTTTTCTTCAATTTCTTTCTGCCACTCATCCTCAATATTTCCATGTATCATCACCCGATTTTGGGATTGATCCAAATATATAGCAGTCTCTTCTGCAATTTGGGATTTGATATCGTGAAACAGTCTGGATACATTCATCTCAATTGCCAACGTTCCAAATTTCTCATTTTCAAAATCAGTATACAAATTACGCACAATAAAAATGCGCCCGCTAATCACAAATACCTGTGTATCCGAACAGTCCTGCTTTCTAAATTCCTGAATTGTAGGATCTATCTTCTCCATATAATCAAAATAAGTAGACTCTTGCCTCGCACTATAACAGAAAGGTCCTTCTTGGTTCACCTCATAAAATGAAAGCGCATCATATCTCTGATCCAGTTGAAACATCCGGTCGAGACGTTTTTTTACACGCTCATAAAATACATTTTCTGACTTTTCCCCACTGTGATATTCTATCCACGCATCCTCATATTCTTCATCATACGTTGCTGCCTTGCAAATTTCAATTGCATGGTTCAGTCTCCCGGAAATCAGTGATGTGACATATTTCATTTCACTTTCCACCATAGATTCTGTCTTTTCGATAATTCCCTGTCTATAGGAGCTTGTTACAAATAGGACAATAAAGAGCACCGGCACAATCCCACATAGCACGATAAGTCCCATAAGTCTGTTGTTCAACGATTTTCCCCACTCTTTTCTTTTTTTTCTCAAAACAAAACACTCCTCTATTCTTATTTCCAACCGACAAAAAAGGAATTCAAAATATGAAAGGGAAGTGTCGTATAAAGACACAAATCCACCATATTTTTCCTTCCTTCTCTCTCGACACTATTTTGTTTTCGTATCAAAACGTTGAGCAAAACAAACAGAAACATTACCATCTGCTATAGTCCTAATACATCTGAAATTTTTCCCATCTCTTCCAATGCAATATCAATCAGGTCATCCAGACTTAACTTTGTAAACTCGATGGATTCCATGTAATCACGGTTCGCACCTGCCGCAAATCTCATCTCATTAAAACGTTTCATAACGGATTTGTGCTTTACGCTTGCAATCTTCTTATCCGGATAAATCTGTGCAACTGCCTTTACAAATCCGCTCATTGGGTCTGCCGCCAGCACTGCGTACTGAAGATTCGTCTTTGCTTTTACACCACATTTTGGATTGTGTGCACAGATTGCGTCATGTAGCACCTTATCATCCACTCCTTCTTTTTTCAGAATTTCAACAGAAGTAGGTCCGTGTACTTCCGGATGGTTCTTCCAATCACAATGTTCTTCATCTAGATCATGCAACAAACCTACAACTCCCCAAAACTCTTCTTCCTCTGGCGCAAGTCTCTTTGCAATCCCTTTCATAATCGCCTCCACCGCATAAGAATGTTGAATGTAAGCCTCTCCTTTCATATATTTCATCAAAATATCATGTGCCTGTTCTCTTGAAATACTCATTTTTCCAAACTCCTTTTCCAAAACTTTTCTCATCTATTCTAATACAAATCCTACTTTCTGTAAATACTCTTTATTTTTGAGTAAATTCTCAATAATTCTACAATAAGTTATTCTATTTCTTGTTTTTCCCCCATAACACTAAGAATTGGCAAATAATGCCAAGATATACAATTGTATTTTGTCATAAGTCATAGGATAATAGGAACAGTTTGAAAAACACACAAATATTTTAAAGAATTAGGAGAATAATTATGCATTACTCAGGACCTTACAAACTTCAATTGAATTTAGAAATCTCCAGTTCAAATATGTTGGAAATTCTAAAACAACTATCCAGACTTACAAAAGACACTGATATCAATACGTCTTTTACCCTTCCCGAAGCTATACACGACACTTCTGGCGAACATTTGGAAACCCATGTCGTATCACTCATTCACGAAATTGGTATTCCATCACACATCATGGGGTATCAGTACTTAAAAGATGCAGTACACATCACAATGCGCGACCGAGATACCATCAACTCAATCACTAAAGTACTGTATCCGGAGATTGCGACAAAAAACAACACAACTTCAAGTCGAGTTGAACGAGCTATACGGCATGCAATTGAAATCGCATTTACAAGAGGAAACGCAGAATTTATCACCTCTTTATTTGGTTATAGTATCAATCCCGCCACTGGCAAACCTACAAATTCCGAATTTATTGCTGTTCTTTCCGACTATCTTCGCATGAAACATCGTTAATTTCCCCAAACAAAAGAAAAAATCATCGGTCTCTAAAAAGATTCCGATGACTTTTTCTTTTAAAATCACTTTTAATATGCTTCTACAATCTCTTTCAATAATTTCCATACATTGTCAATAGACTGTTTCGACACACGCTCCTTGACCGTATGCACATCCATCATATCTGGTCCCATAGAGATAATATCTACATTCTCCATCTTACCATCCCAGAAGCCACATTCCAGCCCTGCATGAATCGCCTCGATCACCGCCTTCTTTCCAAATAACGTTTCATATTTTTCAATTGCAAGATCACGCAGTGGCGATTCTTTTTTAAATTCCCAACCCGGATAATCACTTGAAGAGATACTCTTTCCACCAAGTACATCTGCAACTGCTTCAATCTGGCTCTTAACAATGGATTTCTGTGACTCTACCGAACTTCTGACAAGACTTCCAATCACAAGCTTTCCGTCTTCTTCTTCCATCACACCTAAGTTTGTCGATGTCTGAACAAGACCTTTTACGCCCATTGACCAACTTATGATTCCATTTGGCAAAAGCAGTAACGCATTCTTCACATTCCAAGCTGTCTTTTCTGTGTAAACCATACAGCTGTCCACTTCTGGTTTGATCTTGCTAAGAATCTCTACTTCATCTGAGAACTGCAATTCATTCTGAAATACAGCTTCGCATGCTTTCAGGCGTTCTGTAAATCGCTCTACATCTTCCGGTCTCACAAAGCATTCCATCTTTGCAGAATGGCAAATGACGTTCATCTTTCCTTTCGCCTCTACTGCCCCGATTTCAAAATCGAAATCGTTCAGCGCATAGAGGATTCGTCCTAAAAGCTTGATTGCATTTCCTCTCTCTAAGTGAATATCCGCGCCGGAATGTCCACCTTTCAATTTGCCGAATGACACTTCCACCGGCACATATTTGCCATGCTTTTCTTCTCTTTCTATCGGAAGTTCAAATGTATTGCGCACTCCACCGGCACATCCGACACAAAAGATTCCCTCTTCTTCCGAATCTAGATTGATCAGCGCCTTTCCTTCCAGCACACTCATATCTAAATTCTCTGCACCTTTCATGCCGACTTCTTCATCCACCGTAAAAATGAATTCCAACGGCGGGTTCTTGATATCTTTGCTGTCCAAAAGCATCAATGCATAGCAAACTGCAATTCCGTTATCTGCCCCAAGTGTCGTATCTTTTGCGTAAAGGAACTCTCCATTGTCAAGCACCCCAATTCCATCTTCATAACAATGATCGGAATCTTCGGTCTTCACATAGACCATATCAATATGTCCCTGAAAAATAATTGGTCTTCTATGCTCTTCTCCAGGAAACGCAGGTTTCTTAATAATGACATTGTTGTATTCATCCTGAATCACTTCAAGATTACGTTCTTTTGCAAACGCCACCAAATAATCACTAATTGCCTGCTCATCTCCTGAAGTCCTTGGTATTTTTGAAATCTGTTTAAAATAAGAAATAATCTTTTCTAAATCTGTCATCTTTACTCCTTAAACCGGTACAACTGTTAATTCTTTGCTTAAATTGTTCAGTACTTCACATCCGTCTTCTGTAATCAGTACCAAATCTTCAATACGAACACCTGCTACACCCGGAACGTAGATACCTGGTTCCACTGAGAAACACATACCCGGTTTCAATACATTTTCATTGATTCCAGAAACATCACCGTATTCATGAACTTCCATACCAATGTTATGACCTGTTCTGTGCGTGAAATATTCTCCGTATCCCATCTCTGTAATATAGTCACGCGCTGCATTGTCAACATCACAATATCTTGCTCCCGGTTTTGCCGCTGCAATTCCACGTCTGTTTGCCTCTAAAACGATCTCATAGATCTTTCTCGCTTCGTCAGATACCTCTCCGATGAACACTGTTCTTGTCATATCTGCACAATATCCGTCTTTGATACATCCGATATCAAGCACTACCGCATCTCCGACTTTTCCTGTAGAAT
>JAGZJD010000102.1 GCA_018365895.1 Lachnospiraceae bacterium
CCAACGGTTACTTGATCTAACAAATTGCAAGAACTCGTCCTGCTGCTCCGCACTTAGAATCTGTTTTTCTGATTTTTCAGTTTTGGGAATATCTACAGAAACGCAAGGATTTTTAAATATCATTTCATTCTTTACCGCTTGTTGTAGCATACTTCTCATGATCGTATTCACCTTCTTAATCGTATTTTCTTTCAATCCTCTTTTTGCCATATCGTTATATAATTTCTGAATATGTATCGGCTTCAAATCTTGTATGATTTTCTTACCGAGAACGTCTTTAATATAAACATTATAGTATTTATCATATAAATCAAACGTAGATCGCTTCACAGTATGCGCCTTGTATTCATTCATCCAAGTATTGTACCATTCATCTACTTTTACTTTCTTAGCACTTGCATATAAACCATGCTCTAACTCATATTTCATATTGTTCATATCTTTTACAAGCTGTTTTACGCTTGTTTTATGATACAAAGTATATTGTTCGCCCTTGTATTGAAAACGTGCCATATATCGCCCGTCTGCTCTTTGTGTAATGCCTTGTGGCAACTGCTTTCCTTTCAAATCAACCGCCATAGTAATTCCCCTTTCAAAAAACTTCTTTTTCTATTGTGGAAAAAGCTACCGCTGTTGTATAATTGCAGTAGCCCTTTATGTTGTGTATTGGGTTATTTCTGTTTTGCCCCGTGGATGTTGCCGCATCTATGGGGCTTTTGTTTTTTCCCGGTAGTATTGGCAACGCACCGGAACGCCCGGTTCTCTTCTTATAGGCGTGAGGGCATCGTGAGATGCGACTCCAATTTGTTTGTCGGAATGGATAGTCAATTAATCACCTCTGTAGGTATTGCATTTTATTATTTAGTACCTACAATCCCCACTCCTGCTTCAACCGGTTCAACAACTGCATCTGCTGTGAAGTGTCTGTATCGGGATTAGCATCCGGGTGAAATTTCTTTGACAATTCCCTGTAGAACTGTTTCAGAATCGTTTTTTCTTCCTCATTGTGGTTACTCGATAGTGAACCGCCGTAACTACTATTTGAATCATAGCTGTAGTTACTATGATTTTCTTTATAATACCTACGGCTTTCCTGTTCATACCTTTGCTTTGCTTCGTAATTTGCTTCTATCCGTTTCAAATATTCCGGGTTCTGCAATGTGCCGAACACATCATAACACTTATCATACTCATTACCGGACAGATCATATTTCGCGTTGAACTCTATTTTTCTAGTTGCATATAAAGTAGTTACTCTCTCATGCTCTTCATGTGTCTTATATTCTTCCGTCTGCTTAAATTCTTCTATGATCTGTTCCTGTATCGGCCGTATTTTCTTTTCAATCAACTCATAAATGTCTTCTTCCGGACAATTCATTTCTTGAGAAGCAATTTCTATTTTGTTACAGCCCCAGTCATATAGGTTAAATGCATCTGTGGCAAGGTCATAATAATCGACCGTACATATTCCGTACTGTTTTTTATTTACTTTCCCATCTTCTCTATAACTCTTATGTATGCTAATTCTGTACGCCTTTTTGATTTCTCGCTCAAAGCGTTCTTCGCCATAATAATGTGTATAATGGCTTTCATCACATCCATTGATAGATATTTCCATATATTTTGATACTAATACTTTAGGATATCCGCATTTACTTTTCTTTCTCTTCTGTACCTCTTGAATTACACAATACATTTTGTTCCTTCTTTCTCCTTTATATTAACTATCCGGTAGTATAGGTATCTCACAAGAACGCCGGAACTACTATCTATTACTAGCATAATGCCGTCCGGTTCAAGTGTTGGCGCACCGTTCCTGGAAGGGCATCCGCTTATTATTAATCGTTTCTGCGGTAAACCGTTCCGTTATGGATTTCAAATTCTATCGGGACTATTTTACCTTTTCGGCTTCTCATTGCTTTGATATTGATTATTTCACTATCTTCTCCGCTAAATGATACATCTGTGATATATGCTCCTTTTAAGAATCTCATTTCCTCGGTGTCACAGTTTGCAAATACAATACTCTTATCATCCTCAACCGAATCAAGAAATTCTTTATCAAAAAACTTCTCCGGATGTTCATCCGCATATATTGATTCTGCAACGTCATATTCTACGCCAAGCTCATCCATAATTTCAAAAATCTCAATCTCATTTTCTACGTCTCTGTTATTTTCTTTACTCATGTTCTTGTTCTCCTTTTCTACTCTTCTTTACGCAATCATGTAATCTACTAGCATCCCGCTAAAAACTATGAACGGGAGCATATAGAGAAACACTTCAATCACCATATCTTTAACTCTGTTCTTCATGTCTTCCGGCTTCCTTTCTCTCTGCATCTGTGTATTCAAGTAACTCTTTCAAGAAATTTTTAAACTGTGGTATGGCTTTCTTTGCTTGTTTTGAAATTTCATTTTTCATTACTTCATAAACTTCTTCACTTGCTTCTAGCAGAGTATCAACCATTTCAATAACTAAATTCTGTATTTCTGTATCGGTCATTTCTCTCTTCCTTTCTTGCCGGAACTATGCTATAGTAAAGATGAATTTTTATATTTCGCATAGTTCCTACTATGTATTGCCCTTGTTTGTGTTGGTAGCACTTGCAAGGGCATCTCTTTATTCTATCGGCAGCAGCTCCACCTGCGATCTACCAAAGAAACTTGCTTTATAGGTTGCTCCGTCTCCTTTGCTTCCCCACATCAACTCTGTGCTGAATAATGCTTTGCTTCCATGTACTACTTCATAACCTAACTTCTTCCAAGCACTCCATGTATTAACTTCTTCCGTAATGCCTGCGCTCTCTTTGGCATCTTCAATTCTCTTTGCATTTAAGAATCTCGCTTTTGCTGATAACCACGCCCTGTGAAGTGCTTCAGCAAACTGCATATTTTCTTTTCTGAAAATCTCCCACGCTCTTTTCATAATGTGGCTTAAATCATATTGCATTTGTGTATCTCCTTTCTTTTGAGGTTCGCCCCTAAGCCACGGAAGGTTTTAAACCGATCTCGGCAACTTCATGTTCCTTTGCTTTCCCTTTCCCGTTGTTACGTTGGTGTCTCCGGTACGCTTTCGCCACTTCGTTTTCACCCTTCGCTTATGTTTTCCTCTCTCTTAACTTACTTATATTATACTATGGGCACATAGAATTGTCTATTGGCATAATCACCAATTTATATGTACACATAGATTCATATTTTTGTTCATATTTTCTATGGACACATATATTTACAATATGCTACAATACCATTGTAAGGTGGAGAAGATTCTCTTAAGTTTTTATCTGCCGTAACAACAAAACCAAAAGAGGTGAATTTTATGTCTGAAAAAAAGAAAACTCGATATACCGAATCGCAAGCGAAAGCAGCTAAAAAATATCTTTCAGAATCCGTAGAAGATATTCGCATTCGTGTTCCAAAAGGAGAAAAAGCAATCATCAAGGCTCATGCAGACAATCAAGGAGAAAGCATGAACGCCTTTGTTGTCCGTGCCATTAAAGAGACTATGGAGCGTGATTCCTAACGCATGATACTCTTTTAAGGACTCCAAAAATGACAGAATTATCTGTTTGCTGTATCAAAACCACCTATCCAAAATCTCCCCGATCTATTGCCCGAAGGGTGGCAGCAGAACTAGTAGAACACTTCTTTTGCAGGCTCGTAAATCTCTCTACTAGAACTATTGAATTAAGCAGGCGTTTTATCATCAATAAAACCTTCAAAAACCTGATTTGGGAATGTTTTACACGTAAAAGTGGGGCGTCGGTGTGGTGGGATTGTCTGAAAGTTCACACGAAACACCCGGGGGAGTCTATTGCTTTAGGCTTCCTTTTTTGTTCCTTTTTCCATTACCATGTAGAAGTATTTCCACTCTTTTAGATCATTGCAAATATAACTATGTTCTTTTATAGCGACAGAATATCACCCGTACCCTCGCGCGCGTGTAAATATCTCCGTAGTCATCCCCACATACCCGTTCTCCATATCAAAAAAATTTCTCAGAGAATTGAGCGGGGTGTATATGCTTTTCGCACGCACGTTCTATTCTTCTTTTTAAGGCTTTATTCATTCTATGCAATACTTTTATAGTCCAACATCTCCAAATGGATTCTAGGCTATATAATCGTTTGCATACAAGCATTGCAATATGTTTCAACTCTACGTTATCCTGCTGCCACTCTGTTTACTTCGTACAGAGATATTATTATATTCAGATTCCATTTCTTTAAGTTCTGCATCAGACTCTTTTAGGATAGCGTCTAGTTCCTCTGCAACAGATTGTCTCCTGCTATTGTAATAATTTCTTAGTGCTTCTTTCTCTGTCCGACTCGTCCATGTAGAAGAAAACTCTCTAATGCTTACATTGTGGTAACAGTTTCCAAGGTAGTCATGGAAATACTTTTTATATGTACTATTCTTCGATCTCAGTCTTCTCTTGGCTTTAGAATCAAGATCACAAACTTTTGAATATCCTATCCCAAGTGTACGGCCAGCATCTGCCCTAGTCATATTTTCTTTATACTGTAGCTTGATTATCTTACTCTCTTGCTCTCCCAGTTTATCAACAGAACTCCACAAATCTTTTTGCATGGCTTCATGATCTAGCTTTCTTTCAATATCCTCGCTGTAACATTCTTCGCTTTGTATGCAATCGCCTAGTGTTATCTCTCCGGAATCATCAATAGGGTTATCCATACTGCTTGTATTGCCCGAATACAGCGCTTTTTTGATGCTGTCATATTCTTTATCGTTTACATTCAAAAACTGCTTCATTTCGTCATCTGTAGGCTTTCTGTTGTACTCTTTGTAGAACTTCGCATATATTCTTTTGTACTTAAACAAATAGCTACTAGCATTGAATGGAAGTGGTATAGAACGGCTATTATTTGCGCATCTTTCAAATTGTCTCTGCAAATAGAATTTTGCATAGCCTAAAAAGCTCATGCCTTGCTCATGATCGTAGCCGTCTACCGCATTGCAGAACGCAATATAGCTTTCTTGTTCCAAGTCCTCTAACTCTGCACTGGAACTATATCTCTTAGCAATAGATATTATAAAGCCCTTATTCTGTTTCCATAGTTGCAACATATTCTCTGCAACATCCTCTCCGGCTTTAATCCGTAGTACTAATTGTTCGTTATCCATATCAAAAGGCTTTCCTTTCTCAGTAAGATATTTTCATAGTGACAGTATGAAGGGCACAACATACACCATTACCGGAAGCTATGCCCTAGCACCTGCTGCATACAATGTTTTTTAACTTCTTCCTCTGATATTATTTAAAAATCTGCTCCATTTCCTTTGAATCTATACCGTCAATAAACTTTTTAACCTCTGAGTAAGAATTTTGTCTGCGTATAGATACATTCGGAATTGATATTGGTATGCATCGTTCTAATCTGCTTATTGTTGTGTCATCTTCTTTTAATTCCTCAATCGGAAAATTACTTGTAAATATTGTTGGATAATGATTGACATATCTCCAGTTGACAAGATTGTAAATAATTTTTTGCGTCCAATTATCTCTACCCGTGCTTTCCGCTCCTATATCATCAAGAATCAAAAGCATACAGTTTTTCATTGCTTCGACTTCTTCCATTTTTTTTGAAGAATACATTTCGATACATTCTTGTGAATTAACATATTTGCAACTAATACCATAACGTCTCATAATTTCATTTGCTAAGATACACGCGAGCATTGTCTTTCCCGTTCCTTTTTCTTTTGAAAATATGTATAAGCTTCTTCCGGTTATTTTGTAAGCAGTATTAAAATTTATTATAAAATCGTTTACTATCTTCTTTTGCAAGTTTGTATTCTCGCCATATAAAGAAAAATCAAAATCTTTCGGATATTTACTTTTATACTCAACAGGTATTCTGCTAAGGCTTTTTCTTCGTTCTTCTTCACACTGCGTGATCATACCGTTATTAAAGAAAAAATCTTGCGTTTTCCCATAATTCGGTACATCTATTTCTGCAAGTGTGCCTTTTTGCCTATCATCTTCATATTCGCTAACCCTCACAACTTTGCCTTGTATATTTCCTATAGTAGTCGCTAGCTGAACATCCAAGCCCACAGTTATTTGCATTTGTTCCATTTCTCTCATCTCCTATTTTTTTATTATCGTAATTTCCGTCAAGAATCTTTGCAAGGTTACTGTCTTTCATTATCCAGTCAAAGTTCGCTTGCCAGTTACGGTCATTCTTGCCTTTTAAGAAGTCGCTGGCTTCTGCTTTTCGAAAGACTTCTTCCAAATCTTCCATGCTGTAATAATTAAGACGTGCCTTGATTGCTTTTTTTCTTGCATCAGATAAGACTTTTACCTTTGGATAAGACGGACAGAGGGAGTGATAGGCGTTCAAAACGCCGTTATAGTCTATATTCTCTTTATTCTTACCTATAC
>JAGZJD010000019.1 GCA_018365895.1 Lachnospiraceae bacterium
TACCTTTACTTCTAACGCAGTTACCGGTGCAGTGAATGCGGCAGTTTATTTCGTAAATAACTGCGCAGCACAGTAGGAGGTAGGATTATGAACAAATATACAGAACGCATTTATAATGGTATCTGGAAAGAAAATCCAATCTTCATCCAGATGCTGGGCCTGTGTCCTACCCTGGCAGTTACAACTTCTGCTATGAACGGAATGGGTATGGGACTTTCTACAACCGTGGTGCTTGTGGCAGCCAATATCCTGGCGGAAGTGCTTGTTCCGCTTACTCCGGTCATTCTTCATCAGCTGAAACCGGGCGGTATTTATATTACAAGCGGAATTATAGATGATAAAGAAACGAAAGTTGTTGAAACAGTAAAAGCAGCAGGACTGGAAGTACTGGAAGTGAATCATCAAGGTGAATGGGTATCTGTTGTTGCAAGGAAAGCGAAGAGGTAGTTATGCATCAATTTTTTGTGACGCCTGCACAGGTGGAAGAAGATAAAATCTATATTCATGGAAGTGATGTAAACCATATTAAGAATGTGCTTCGTATGCAGGAAGGTGAAGAAATTCGGATCAGCGATGGGAATAACTGCAAATATCTTTGTGCGATTCAGAAAATAAGTTCGGAGGAGGTAACAGCAGTTATTTTGGAAGAAGAAGCGGCAGACAATGAATTGCCGTCCAGAATCTACCTTTTTCAGGGGCTGCCAAAGGCAGATAAAATGGAACTGATTATTCAAAAAGCGGTGGAACTAGGAGTATATGAGATTATTCCGGTCGAAATGAAACGTTCGGTGGTCCGTCTGGATGCGAAGAAGGCTGCAAAAAAAGTGGAACGCTGGAATGAGATTTCCAGAAGTGCGGCAAAACAGTCGGGAAGAAATCTGGTGCCAAAAGTAGAACGGGTTCTGACATTTGCGGAAGCACTCCAAAAAGCAAATAGCTTGGATATCGTGCTGCTTCCTTATGAGCTTTCAGAAGGGATGGATCATACAAGAAACTGTATAGAGGAAATTCGACCGGGACAGTCTATTGGGATTTTTATCGGTCCGGAAGGCGGATTTGATCAGACCGAAGTGCTGGCGGCAAGTGAGAAGAAAGCAAAGCCGGTTACTCTTGGGAAAAGGATCCTTAGAACAGAGACGGCAGGGCTTACGATGCTTTCAATCCTGATGTATCATCTGGAGGAAAAAAATCCAGAAAATAACATTATGGAAGAATAGGCATATGCTAAAATGAAAGACGATTAGAAGGAGACAATCATGGAGGTATATTTAGATAATTCGGCAACAACGCGTGCATATGATTGCGTGCGTGATCTTGTGGGAAAGGTTATGTGCGAAGATTACGGCAATCCGTCTTCCATGCATCGGAAGGGAATTATCGCAGAGAATTATGTGAAAGAAGCAAAGCAGAGATTTGCGAAGATTCTGAAAGTACAGGAGAAAGAGATTTTCTTTACATCCGGAGGAACAGAGAGTGATAATCTGGCGCTGATTGGAACAGCAAGGGCAAATAAACGAAGTGGCAATCATATCATTACCTCTTCTGTCGAACATCCGGCGATTTTGAATACACTCCGCTATCTGGAGGAGGAAGAAGGTTTTCGGGTTACTTATCTTCCGGTAGACCGGGAAGGGAAAGTGCGTCTTGATGTACTTCGGCAGTCTCTATGCCAGGAGACAATCCTTGTCTCTATTATGTATGTCAATAATGAGATTGGAACCTGTCAGCCGATTCGTGAGATTGCTTCCATTGTAAAAGATTATAACCGAAATATCCTGTTTCATGTGGATGCAGTACAGGGATTTGGAAAATATTATATTTACCCGAAGAAAGACGGAATAGATCTTCTTACAATCAGTGGACACAAAATTCACGGACCGAAAGGAACAGGAGTGCTTTATATCCGGGATGGAGTAAAAATCCGCCCGGTGATTTTTGGAGGAGAGCAGCAGAAGAATATCCGTTCAGGAACAGAAAATGTTCCGGGAATTGCAGGCATTGGCCTGGCAGCTTGGGAGATTTACCGCAATTTAGATGCGAATGTGTTGAAGATGCGGGAATTGAAGGCATATTTTGAGGAAGGGCTGAAGAAGATCGAGCATACAGTTATCCATGGGCCTTCAAGCTGTGAAGGGGCACCTCATATTGTAAGTGCCGGCTTTGCAGGCATTCGGAGTGAAGTGCTTCTGCACACATTGGAAGAACATGGGATTTATGTCTCTTCCGGCTCTGCCTGTGCGTCAAACCACCCGGGAATCAGCAGTGTATTAAAGAGTATTGGCACTTCGAGAGAATATTTGGACGCAACGATTCGCTTCAGTATGTCAGAATTTACAACAAAAGAAGAAATTGACTATACACTGCAGACATTATATAATTGTATACCTATGTTAAGAAGATATATGCGGCGATAGCCGGAGAAAGGATACAGAAGATGAGATTTCAGTCATTTTTAATTAAGTACGGTGAGATTGGTATTAAGGGGAAGAACAGATATTTGTTCGAAGACGCGCTTATGCGTCAGATTCGCTTTGCATTGAGAGATGTGGAGGGGATATTTAAAGTAAGTAAAGCCCAAGGAAGGATATATGTGGACTGGGAAGGCGATTATGACTATGATGAAGCAATTGAATGTCTTCAGAGAGTGTTCGGAATCGTTGGAATCTGTCCGGTTATTCATGTGGAGGATAAAGGGTTTGAAGAACTGAAAAAAGAAGTTGTTTCTTATATGGATCGCATGTATCCGGATAAGAAGATTACTTTTAAAGTAGAGTCAAGACGAGGAAAGAAAAGCTATCCAAAACGTTCTATGGAGATTAATTGTGATCTTGGAGAGGCAATTTTAAATGCATTTCCGGAGATCCGTGTAGACGTGCATAAACCGGATGTTCTTTTGAATATTGAAGTGCGGGATGAAATTTATATTTATTCTGAGATTATTCCGGGACCGGGGGGAATGCCGGTTGGAACGAACGGTAAGGCAATGCTTCTGTTGTCGGGAGGAATTGACAGTCCGGTGGCAGGTTATATGGTATCAAAACGAGGCGTTGGGCTTGAGGCAACTTATTTTCATGCGCCGCCGTATACAAGTGAACGCGCGAAACAAAAAGTCATAGATCTGGCTAAATTAGTATCCAGATATTCTGGTCCGATCAAGCTTCATGTTGTGAATTTTACAGATATTCAGCTTTATATTTATGACAAATGTCCGCATGATGAGCTGACGATTATTATGCGGCGTTATATGATGCGGATTGCAGAGCATTTTGCAAGGGAAAATGATTGTCTTGGCCTGATTACAGGAGAAAGTATCGGACAGGTGGCAAGCCAGACAATGCAAAGTCTTGCAGCAACAAACGATGTCTGTACGATGCCGGTATACCGTCCGCTCATTGGTTTTGATAAACAGGAAATTGTGGAAGTATCAGAGAAGATTGACACATATGAAACATCCATCTTGCCTTTTGAGGATTGCTGTACGATATTTGTTGCAAAACATCCGGTAACAAAACCGAATATTGGAAAAATACGAAAATCAGAGGAACGTCTGAATGAGAAAATTGATGAGCTGATGAGAGAAGCGATTGAGACAACAGAAGTGATTGTTGTAAAATAGAATAAAAGAATAAAAGAGAATGTCTCCGGACATTCTCTTATCATGCATCTTATTCAACAATGTATGGAGTCAGTACAGCAAGAACATCGTCTAACTCTCCGTCAGAACCATGAATATTCAATTCGATTGGTTTCGAGAGGTCCAGACTGAAGATACCCATGATTGATTTTGCATCGATAACATATCTGCCGGAAATTAAATCAAAATCATAATCAAATTTTGTGATATCATTCACGAAGGATTTTACTTTGTCGATAGAATTTAAAGAAATTTTTACTGATTTCATTGGAAATTACCTCCTGATTAGTTTTGCATATTATTATATTAAATCTAGCAGGAGTAAAAGTCAAGAAACAAACTGACGAAGTGGAAAGGAATTAAAATAACGATGAAAAAGGTTGCGTTACATAACTTGGGATGTAAAGTAAATGCTTATGAAACAGAGGCAATGCAGGAACTTCTGGAGGCAAATGGCTATGAAATTGTGCCGTTTGCAGAGGGCGCAGACATTTATATTATCAATACATGCACAGTTACAAATATGGCTGACCGTAAGTCGCGCCAGATGCTGCACCGGGCGAAGAAAATGAATCCGGATGCAATTGTAGTTGCAGCAGGCTGTTATGTGCAGGCACAGGAGGAAGTGGGGAAGACAGACGACTGTGTTGACATTGTTATCGGGAATAACTGCAAAAAAGATCTAATTGCAATATTGGAAGAGTTTTCTGCAAAGAATAGAGAAAAAAATCAGCACCAGGTAATGAAAGATCTGGTTGATATCCACCATACAAAAGAGTATGAGAACTTGAATTTGAGTAAAACGGCAGAACATACAAGAGCATATATGAAAGTGCAGGACGGATGTAATCAGTTTTGCACGTACTGTATCATTCCATTTACAAGAGGGCGTGTAAGAAGCAGAAGCAAGCAGGATGTATTGGAAGAAGTAGGCAGGCTTGCAGAACATGGATATCAGGAAATTGTATTGACTGGAATTCATTTGAGTTCTTATGGTGTAGATTTGGAAGGGGAAAATCTGCTCTCGCTGATTGAAGCAGTTCATGAGATTGAGGGAATCAAACGAATCCGGCTTGGATCTTTAGAACCAAGGATCATTACAGAAGAATTTGCCGAGCGATTGTCAAGACTTGAAAAGATTTGTCCTCATTTTCATTTGTCTTTGCAAAGCGGATGTGATACAGTTTTGAAACGTATGAATCGGAAATACGATTCTGCAGAATACTATGAGAAATGCATCCTCCTGAGAAAATATTTTTCTAATCCGGCGCTGACAACAGATGTTATTGTGGGCTTTCCCGGAGAAACAGAGGAAGAATTTGAAGAGTCAAGAGCATTTGTAGAGAAAGTTGGGTTTTATGAAACACACATTTTTAAATACTCAAGACGTCAGGGAACGAAAGCTGCGGCAATGAAAGACCAAATACCGGAGCAGGTGAAGGCAAAACGCAGTGAGATACTTCTGGAACTTGATCAGAGACAGCGCCAGGCATATGAGGCGCTCTGGGAAGGGAAAGAAGCAGAAATACTTGTGGAAGAGGAATTCATAAGAGACGGACAGAAGTACTGGACAGGACATACGAAAGAATATATCCGCGGGGCATTTATTACTGAAGAAAATGTACAAAATCAGATTGTCAGAAAATGTCTTGGGGTGGATTCGCAAATTGTGCATTGAATTTTGTAGATATTTATATTAGAATAAGAGGGAAGTACATTAAAGGACGTGATAAGATGAGCAACTTAAGTAATACACAATTTTTTAAAGTAGAGACAGGTCCTCAGATTCAGGCGAAAGATATTCTTGAGATTGTTTACAGTGCATTAAAAGAGAAAGGATACAATCCGGTAAATCAGATCGTTGGTTATATTATGTCAGGAGATCCGACTTATATTACAAGTCATAACGGTGCGAGAAGTCTTGTGATGAAAGTAGAACGTGACGAACTGGTAGAAGAGATGCTTAAGGCATATATTGAGCATCAGGGATGGGAATAACGCCATGAGGATTATGGGACTTGATTATGGTTCAAAGACGGTTGGTGTGGCAATCAGTGATCCACTCGGAATTACAGCACAGGGCATTGAGACAATTGAACGAAAGATGGAGAATAAGCTGAGGCAGACTCTGGCTCGTATTCAGCAGTTAGCGGAAGAATATGAGGTAGAGAAAGTTGTCGTTGGGCTTCCGAAGCATATGAATAACGATATTGGAGAACGGGCAGAAAAATCTCTTGAATTTGCAGAAATGGTAAAGAAACGTACCGGACTTGAGGTTGTGATGTGGGACGAGCGCCTAACAACTGCCTCTGCTGAGCGAACTCTGATCGAGAGTAATGTTCGAAGAGAGGATCGTAAAAAATATATTGATAAGATTGCAGCGGTTTTTATTTTACAGGGGTATCTTGATGCCCTGAGTATACAGAACGGACAGTAGCAGGAGAATACATGGAGAAAATTAGATTTGAATTTGGGGAAACAGGGGAATCTGTTGATTTCTTTGTGTTAGAACAGACAAAAGTAAATGGGAAATCATATATTCTTGTGACAGATTCTATGGAAGATGACGCAGAATGTCTGATTTTAAGAGATACGAGCAAAGCAGAAGAAGCGGACAGTGTTTACGAAATTGTAGAAGATGAGATAGAACTGTCAGCAGTGTCAAAAGTGTTCGAAGAGCTGCTTGAAGATGTCGATATTGAGCTGTAGCGGCTTTTTATTTGCTGAACATCTATAAGTGTTGAATGTGTGCACATAAGAAAAATTAATGTACGGAAAAATATATGGAGGTGTCATTTTTTGAAACGAGAGAACAACTCAAAACTGAAAATCATTCCTCTCGGAGGTTTGGAACAGATCGGAATGAACATTACTGCGTTTGAATATGAGAACAGTATTGTTGTTGTTGACTGCGGCCTTGCTTTCCCAGAGGATGATATGTTAGGAATTGACCTAGTTATACCGGATATCACATATTTGCGTGATAATATTGAAAAGGTCAAAGGATTTGTCATTACGCATGGACATGAAGATCATATCGGTGCATTGCCTTATGTATTAAAGGAAATCAATGTACCAATCTACACAACCAAGCTGACAATGGGAATCATTGAGAATAAATTAAAAGAGCATAATCTGCTGAGGTGTACGAGAAGAAAGGTAGTTCGTCATGGACAATCTATTAATCTGGGACAATTCAGAATTGAATTTATTAAGACAAACCACAGTATTCAGGATGCATCGGCACTGGCAATTTATTCACCGGCTGGAATCGTTGTGCACACAGGCGATTTCAAAGTAGATTATACGCCGGTGTTTGGAGATGCCATTGATCTGCAGCGTTTTGCGGAGATCGGGAAAAAAGGTGTTCTGGCGTTGATGTCAGACAGTACGAATGCAGAACGTCAAGGATTTACGATGTCAGAACGGACAGTTGGAAAAACATTCGACACACTTTTTGCAGAGCATAGGAATACGCGTATCATTATTGCCACATTTGCATCGAACGTAGATCGTGTTCAGCAGATTATCAATTCTGCATATAAGTATGACCGAAAGGTTGTCGTGGAAGGAAGAAGTATGGTCAATATCATTTCCACGGCATCAGAATTAGGATATTTGAATGTACCGGATAAAACATTAATTGAAATTGATCAATTGAAGAATTATCCGGATGAAAAAACAGTTCTCATTACAACCGGAAGTCAGGGAGAATCTATGGCAGCACTGTCAAGAATGGCTGCTGATATTCATAAGAAAGTGACAATTAAGCCGGGGGATACAGTTATTTTTAGTTCTAACCCGATTCCGGGAAATGAAAAAGCTGTATCAAAGGTAATCAATGAACTTTCACAAAAGGGAGCAAATGTAATCTTTCAGGATGCCCATGTATCAGGGCATGCTTGTCAGGAAGAATTGAAATTAATTTATTCTCTTGTAAAACCGCGTTATGCTATTCCGGCACATGGAGAATACCGTCATCTGAAAGCGAATGCAAAACTGGCAGAATCGCTTGGAATTGATAAAGAGAATATCTTTATCCTGAAATCAGGCAATGTATTAGAATTGGACGATAAGGGTGCAAAAATCAGTGGACAGGTACACACAGGAGCGATTCTTGTAGATGGTCTTGGCGTGGGTGATGTAGGTAATATTGTACTCAGGGATCGTCAGCATCTAGCGGAAGATGGTATTTTAATCGTCGTATTGACATTAGAGCGTGGCAGTAATCAGCTGCTTGCAGGTCCGGATATTGTCTCACGAGGTTTTGTGTATGTGCGTGAATCAGAAAGCCTTATGGAAGAGGCAAGACAGGTGCTTCAGCAGGCGTTGGAGGGATGCCTTTCCAATCGTCATGCAGACTGGAGCCGGATTAAACTTGTAATTCGTGATACGATGAATGATTTTATCTGGAAGAGAACAAAGAGGAAACCAATGATCCTTCCGATCATTATGGATGTATAAATCGATGAAGTATAAATGAAGTTTAGAGACGGGACATGCAATACTGTCCCGTTCTCATTTGTTGTTAGAAAAATAACACAAGGAACAGAAACGATGATAGTAGATGAAAGAATGATTTCCTATCTGCATTCGCTGGAGAGGAAAAATAGTGAAATATTGGAGAAAATTGAAGAGGAAGCATTGGCTTCCTATGTACCGATTATCCGAAAAGAAATGCAGAGCTTTCTGAAAGTACTGCTTTTGATTAAAAAGCCGGTAAGGATATTGGAAGTAGGGACAGCAGTTGGATTTTCTGCGATTTTGATGAGTGAGTATATGCCGGAAAATGGTCATATTACAACTATTGAAAAATATGAAAAGCGTATTCCGATTGCGAGAGAGAATTTCCGGCGTGCAGGGAAAGAAAACTGCATCACATTGCTGGAAGGAGATGCACTTGAGCTTATGAAAGAACTTTCCGGTCCCTATGACTTAATTTTTATGGATGCAGCAAAAGGGCAGTACATTAACTATATGCCAGAAGCAATAAGACTTCTTTCGGAAGAAGGCGTCCTTGTATCAGATAATGTGCTTCAGGACGGGGATATTATTGAATCGCGTTTTGCTGTGGAACGGAGAAACAGGACGATTCACAGTCGGATGCGGGAATATTTATATGAATTGAAACACGATGAACGCTTGGAAACGGCCATCATTCCTCTTGGGGATGGTGTTGCAATTTCAAGAAAACTTTAACTAGGAGGGAAAAACATGGCAAGACACCCTGAACTTTTGATTCCGGCAAGTAGCCTCGAAGTACTAAAGACGGCAGTTATTTTTGGCGCGGATGCAGTGTATATTGGCGGAGAAGCTTTTGGACTTCGTGCAAAAGCAAAGAACTTTTCAATGGAAGATATGCGGGAGGGAATTACATTTGCACATGAGCATGGTGTGAAGGTGTATGTAACCGCAAATATTCTGGCACATAACAAGGATCTGGATGGTGTTCGGAAATATTTTCAAGAATTAAAGGAAATTCGGCCGGATGGGCTGATTATTGCAGATCCGGGGGTATTTGAGATTGCAAAAGAAGTGTGTCCGGAAATTGAACGGCACATCAGCACACAGGCAAATAATACAAACTACGGCACATATAATTTCTGGTATCGTCAGGGAGCAAGCCGTGTTGTATCAGCGAGAGAATTATCGTTGGAGGAAATCAAAGAACTTCGTGCAAATATTCCGGAAGATCTGGAAATTGAGACATTTGTTCATGGTGCGATGTGTATTTCCTATTCCGGAAGATGTCTTTTGAGCAATTATTTTACAGGAAAAGATGCAAATCAGGGCGCCTGTACACATCCTTGCAGGTGGAAATATGCTGTTGTAGAGGAAAAGCGTCCAGGAGAATATCTTCCGGTTTATGAAAATGAGAGGGGAACCTATATCTTTAACTCGAAAGATCTTTGTATGATTGAACATATTCCGGAATTGTTAGAGGCGGGAATTGACAGCCTTAAGATTGAAGGGCGTATGAAGACAGCGCTTTATGTAGCAACGGTGGCAAGGACCTATCGTAAAGCAATTGATGACTGTCAGAAAGATGTGGAGCTTTACCGGAAAAATATGCCGTGGTATTTAGATCAGATTTCGAACTGTACTTACAGAAAATTTACTACAGGATTTTTCTTTGGAAAACCGGATGAAGAAGCACAGATTTATGATAATAACACCTATGTAAAAGAATACACATATTTGGGGATTGTAGGAGAAGAATGTGACGGGATGTACCGAATCGAACAGCGCAATAAATTTTCTGTCGGGGAAGAGATTGAGATTATGAAGCCGAATGGAGAAAATGTGCGGACAACTGTAAAACGTATCGTGAATATGGATGGCGAGGAACAAGAGAGCGCACCGCATCCAAAACAGGAACTTTTTATTAAATTAGACAAAAAAGCAGAAAAATTTGACATTTTGCGCAGAGAGGAAGCCTAAAAAGCATTGACAGTTGGTTAATTTTATGGTACAAAAAATATATGGTCTGCATATAGACATTTGAAACCGTATGTGTTACACTAATACGGTTAGTCTGTGTGAAAGTTACTAATGAATGAAATGAAATGGAGGAAATGTAATGAACTATTTTGCAGCGATTGTCGGAATTCTGGCACTCCTCTTCGCAGCTTACCTTGCAAGTAGTGTAGGGAAACAAGAAGTTGGAACAGACAGAATGAAAGAAATCTCTTCTGCAATTAAAGAAGGCGCAAAAGCATTCTTATTTGCAGAGTATCGTGTGCTGATCGTGTTCGTACTCGTTCTTTTTGTCCTGATCGGTCTGGGACTTCAGAACTGGGTGACAGCAATCTGCTTTGTTGTCGGAGCATTGTTCTCAGTAGCAGCCGGCTATGTCGGAATGAATGTTGCTACTAGTGCGAACGTCAGAACAGCAAATGCCGCAAGAAAAGGCGGTATGGTTAGTGCCCTTGCAATTGCCTTTAAAGGCGGTGCAGTTATGGGTATGTGTGTAGTTGGACTTGGCTTATTTGGATGTACAGTAATCTATGTTATTACAGGAGATGTATCTGTACTGTCAGGCTTCAGCTTAGGTGCATCTTCAATTGCGCTGTTTGCCCGTGTAGGTGGAGGTATCTATACAAAAGCAGCAGACGTTGGAGCTGACCTTGTTGGTAAAGTAGAATCCGGAATTCCGGAAGATGATCCGCGTAACCCGGCAGTTATCGCAGATAATGTAGGTGATAACGTAGGTGACGTTGCGGGTATGGGAGCAGACCTGTTTGAATCTTATGTTGGTGCGATTGTTTCAGCAGTAACACTTGGTGTTCTTTCCTATAAAGCAGAGGGAGCATTCTTCCCGCTGATGCTGGCGGCGATCGGTGTACTTGCATCAATCATCGGATGCTTCTTCGTACGTGGAGACGAGAAGAAAAACCCACATTCCGCATTAAAGATGGGTACATATGTATCTGGTATCATTGTAATTATTGCTTCTCTTGTAATGAGTAAGCTGTTCTTTGGAAACTTCAATGCAGCTATGGCAATCATTGCCGGTCTGATCGTTGGTATCCTGATCGGATTTATTACAGAGGTTTACACATCTGATGAGTATCGTTTCGTAAAGAGAATTGCAGAACAGTCTCAGACAGGCCCTGCAACAACAATCATCAGTGGTATTTCTGTAGGTATGCAGTCTACATGCGCTCCGATTTTATTCATCGGTGTTGGTATTTTTATTGCATATCAGTGCTTTGGAGTATACGGAATTGCTCTTGCAGCAGTAGGTATGCTTTCTACAACAGGTATTACAGTTGCAGTTGATGCTTACGGTCCGATCGCTGACAATGCCGGAGGTATCGCTGAGATGTCAGGTCTTGATCATTCCGTAAGACAGATTACAGATAAGCTTGATGCAGTTGGTAATACAACAGCAGCTATGGGTAAAGGATTCGCTATCGGATCTGCAGCGCTGACAGCGTTATCTCTGTTTGTATCATACGCATCTACAGTTGGACTTGAGAATATTGATATTTTAAATGCGCGTGTTATCATCGGATTATTTGTTGGTGGTATGCTTCCATTCCTGTTCTCAGCATGGACAATGGATTCTGTTTCAAAAGCTGCTTACAGCATGATTGAAGAAGTAAGAAGACAGTTCCGTACAATTCCGGGAATTATGGAAGGAAAAGGGAAACCGGATTATACAGCATGTGTAGATATTTCTACAAAAGCTGCTTTAAGAGAAATGATCAAACCAGGTGTCATTGCAGTTGTTGTTCCGATCCTTACAGGTATTGTATTAGGTGCAGATGCGCTTGGCGGACTTCTTGCAGGTGCACTTGTTACAGGTGTTCTTCTTGCAATTTTCTTGAGTAACTCAGGTGGAGCTTGGGATAATGCTAAGAAATACATTGAAGCCGGAAATTACGGCGGAAAGGGAAGTGAAGTTCATAAAGCGGGTGTTGTTGGAGATACAGTAGGTGACCCGTTCAAAGATACTTCAGGACCTTCTATCAATATCCTGATCAAACTTATGACAATCATTTCTTTGGTATTTGCACCGTTATTCGTTGCAATCGGAGGACTGTTATAGTCAAGTCATGGAAAATTAAAAGAACAGAGTTTTCGTGTGTATATACGGAAACTCTGTTTTTTGATACAATTCGATATTTTTATACAAGGATTTCCATATAAAGTATAAAAAATTATTGGATATCAACAATCATTCTTGAAAAATATTCAATGAAAAAAGAAAAAATTTCTATGTCTTCTATGTAAAAATTCCATTATACTGGCAATATCAACAAAACGTGAAGCGTAATGGAAGGAGATCATGTATTATGAAAAAGAGAATTGCGTTATTAATGATGGCAGCAGCATTAGCTGTATCAGCTACAGCTTGTGGTTCAGGCGGAAATACTTCTGATGGAGGAGATAAAAAAAGCGAAACAAAAACATCAGAAATTGCTAACAAAGACAAACCATTAGTATGGTTTAACCGTCAGCCATCTAACAGTTCTACAGGAGAGTTGGACAAGACAGCGCTGAACTTCAATAAAGATACATATTATGTAGGATTTGATGCAAATCAGGGTGCTGAGCTTCAGGGAACAATGGTTAAAGATTATATCGAAGCAAACATTGATAAGATTGACCGTAACGGCGATGGTGTAATCGGATATGTACTTGCAATCGGTGATATCGGACACAATGACTCTATCGCTCGTACAAGAGGTGTTCGTAAAGCTCTTGGAACAGCAGTAGAAAAAGATGGAAACATCAACAGTGATCCGATCGGTACAAACACAGACGGATCTGCAAAAGCAGTTAAAGACGGAGAATTGGAAGTAAACGGAAAGAAATATGTTGTTCGTGAACTTGCTTCTCAGGAAATGAAGAACTCTGCAGGTTCTACATGGGATGCAGCAACAGCAGGTAACTCTATCGGAACATGGTCATCTTCTTTTGGAGATCAGATCGATGTAGTTGCATCTAACAACGATGGTATGGGAATGTCAATGTTTAATGCATGGTCAAAAGATAATAAGGTACCGACATTCGGATACGATGCAAACAGCGACGCAGTTGCAGCAATCGCAGAAGGATACGGCGGAACAATCAGCCAGCATGCAGACGTTCAGGCTTACTTAACACTTCGTGTTCTTCGTAACGCACTTGATGGTGTAGACATTGACACAGGTATCGGTACAGAAGATGAAGCAGGAAATGTTCTTTCAGATGATGTTTATGTATACAGAGAAGAAGAACGTTCTTACTATGCATTAAACGTAGCTGTAACAGCAGATAACTATCAGGACTTTACAGATTCTACAAAGATCTACGAGCCGGTTTCTAATCAGCTTGATAAAGAGAAAAACCCTACTAAGAAAGTATGGCTTAACATCTACAATGCAGCAGACAACTTCTTAAGTTCTACATATCAGCCATTGCTTCAGAACTATGATAAACTTCTTAATCTTGAAGTTGAGTACATCGGTGGAGATGGCCAGACAGAATCTAATATCACAAACCGTCTTGGAAACCCTGGACAGTATGATGCATTCGCAATCAACATGGTTAAGACAGACAACGCAGCTTCTTACACATCCTTACTGAATCAGTAATCACAGATGCAACAATAAAGAGGACATAACTTATTAGGGAGAAGAGATTCTCCCTAATATCCTCTTGTAGGACAGAATAAATCTAACGAATACAGGAGTAGAGAATAATGGCAGATAAGAAAGATGATATCATCTTATCGATATGCGGCATGAGCAAATCCTTTGGACGTAACCGTGTTCTTGATCATATCAATCTGAATGTAAAACGCGGAACAGTCATGGGACTTATGGGGGAGAACGGTGCAGGAAAATCTACAATGATGAAGTGCCTGTTCGGAACATATCAGAAAGATGAAGGTAATATTTTCCTTGATGGAAAAGAAGTGAGTTTTTCCGGACCGAAGGATGCCCTTGAGAATGGTATTGCGATGGTTCATCAGGAGCTGAACCAGTGTCTGGAGCGAAATGTAGTTGACAATTTATTTCTTGGACGTTATCCGGTAAATTCTCTGGGAATCGTTGATGAAGGACGAATGAAAAAAGAGGCTTCTGAATTGTTCAGAAAGCTTGGAATGACAGTGAACCTGACACAGCCGATGCGGAATATGTCTGTATCACAGCGTCAGATGTGTGAGATTGCGAAAGCAATTTCTTATAATTCAAAAGTAATCGTTCTTGATGAGCCAACATCATCCCTGACCGTCCAGGAAGTTGATAAACTGTTTGAAATGATGAATATGTTAAAAGAGCAGGGAATTGCTTTGATCTACATTTCTCATAAGATGGACGAGATTTTTAAAATCTGTGATGAAGTATCTGTTCTCCGCGATGGTAATCTTGTTATGACAAAGAGTACTCAGGAGACAAATATGAATGAACTGATTGCTGCGATGGTAGGACGTTCTCTTGAAAATCGTTTCCCGCCGGTAGATAATCAGCCACAGGACGTTGTACTGTCGATTCAGCATTTATCAACGAAATTTGAACCACATTTACAGGATATTTCATTTGATGTTAGAAAAGGCGAGATTTTTGGTCTGTATGGACTTGTGGGAGCTGGTCGAACAGAGCTTCTGGAAACGATTTTCGGAGTACGGACAAGAGCAGCTGGACGAGTATATTTCAATGGACATCTGATGAACTTTGCCAGTGCAAAAGAAGCAATGGATCACGGATTTGCAATGATTACGGAAGAGCGTAAAGCAAATGGTCTGTTCTTAAAAGAGGACTTGACGTTTAATACGACGATTGCCAATTTGAATCATTATAAATCAGGAATTGCTCTTTCAGAAGCCAAGATGGTAAAGGCAACTGCAGATGAGATTCGGATTATGCATACAAAGTGTATGGGACCGGATGATATGATTGCCAGCCTCTCCGGTGGTAATCAGCAGAAGGTTATCTTTGGTAAATGGCTGGAGAGAGAGCCGCAGGTATTTATGATGGATGAGCCGACAAGAGGTATCGATGTCGGTGCTAAGTATGAGATTTACGAACTGATCATTAACATGGCAAAACAGGGTAAGACAATTATTGTTGTTTCTTCTGAAATGCCGGAGATCCTCGGAATTACTAACCGTATCGGAGTCATGTCCAATGGACACCTCTCCGGAATTGTAAATACAAAAGAGACAAATCAGGAAGAGCTTTTAAGACTCAGTGCAAAATACCTATAAATGAGGGAGATTGAAGTTATGGCTAATGAAAACAATAAGATTCTTACGGCAGAGCAGGAATTAGAACTGCGCAGGCCGATCGAGGATCATATCGGTAAGATTCAGGCAAAGATAGACGGTCTCAGAGCAGACGGTACAGATAAAGTGGTTGCAATGCAGAATGCTATTGATACCATGAAAAGAGATAAGAGCCTGACAAAAGAAGAACGCGAACACAGAATTGCTGCTGCACACAAAGAATTGGAACAGGCAAAAGCAGTAGAATCCAAACATAAGGCTGAGGTTGCAAAATTAATTTCAGAGGCAGAAAATTATCTGAAAGCACATTTTGATAAGGATTATTATCAGGCAGTCGCAGCAAGCTGTGCTCAGGAAAAAGTTGCAGCAAAAGAAAAATACCGCTTAAAAGTAGCAGAACTTGGGAAAGAACATCAGGAACTTGCTTCTAAATTAAAAGATCACCAGGAGATTAAAGACGAGAATTATGTATATAAAAACCGTCTGTTTGATGCGAAACTTCAGTATCAGAAAAATCTTCAGGAAATCAAAGACAGAAGACATGCCGCATATAATTTTAAGTTCCATTTAATTGATTTACTGCGTATGTCTAAGTTTACATTTCTTGAGACAAGAGCACAGAAATGGGAAAACTACAAGTATACATTCAACAGAAGATCATTCTTATTGCAGAATGGATTGTATATTGCAATTATTTTAATCTTTATTGCATTGTGTATCATCACACCGATTATCAAAGGAGCTCCGCTTCTGACATACAATAACGTACTTAACATACTTCAGCAGGCATCTCCTCGAATGTTCCTTGCACTTGGTGTTGCCGGTCTGATTCTTCTTGCAGGTACTGACCTTTCCATCGGACGTATGGTAGGTATGGGTATGACAACAGCAACAATTATCATGCATCAGGGAGTGAATACAGGTTCTGTATTTGGACATATTTTTGATTTTACGAAGATGTCTATCGGTGCAAGAATGATTCTGGCTCTTGTTGTATGTGTTGTACTTTGTACATTCTTTACAACAATTGCCGGTTTCTTTACAGCGAAGTTTAAAATGCATCCATTTATTTCAACAATGGCGAATATGCTTGTAATCTTTGGTCTCATTACTTATGCAACAAAAGGTGTATCTTTCGGTGCAATTGAGCCGACAATTCCAAACATGGTGATTCCTAGAGTCAATGGATTCCCAACAATCATTCTCTGGGCAGTAGCAGCTATTGCAATCGTATGGTTCATTTGGAATAAAACAAGCTTTGGTAAGAATCTGTATGCAGTCGGAGGTAATCCGGAAGCAGCAGCTGTTTCTGGTATTTCTGTATTTTGGGTAACTGTTGGTGCATTTATGCTTGCAGGTATTCTGTATGGATTTGGTTCTTGGTTAGAATGTATGCGAATGGTTGGTTCAGGATCAGCAGCTTATGGACAGGGCTGGGAGATGGATGCCATCGCAGCCTGTGTAGTTGGTGGAGTATCTTTCACGGGTGGTATTGGTAAGATTTCAGGCGTAGTAGTTGGTGTATTTATCTTTACAGCACTTACATACTCTCTTACAATCCTTGGTATTGATACAAACCTTCAGTTCGTATTCTCAGGTATCATTATCCTTGTGGCAGTAACACTTGACTGTCTGAAATATGTTCAGAAAAAATAATTATGATATAATGAAAAAGAGTCAGACTTCTGGCTCTTTTTTTTGTCCGGGATTTCTATTTCAATATACATCTGGTATAATAATAAATATTAAAAACAATGGAGAAACAGTTATGGAAAAATATACAGTGCTTCTTGTAGATGATGAGGAAGAGGTCATTCAGGTCATTATGAAAAAAATCGATTGGGAAGGTCTTGGATTTTCTGTGATCGGTTATGCGAATAATGGAGTGAAAGCGTTTGAAATGGTGGAAGAATATCAGCCGGATGTGGTAATGACAGATATTAAGATGCCTTATGTAGATGGAATGGAGTTGGCGCATCGGATCAAAGAGGAATTTCCGGCAACGAAGCTTTTGATTTTTACAGGATTTGATGAATTTGAATATGCGAAAGAGGCTGTACATTTGGAAGTGGAGGAGTACCTTCTGAAGCCGGTAAATTCTGTGGAACTGACCAATGTATTTTCTCATTTGAAACAGAAATTAGATCAGGAAATCAGTGAAAAACGTAATGTGGAAGTTTTACAGAATTATTATCTGGAATCATTGCCGTTATTGCAGGTAAATTTTTATTCTACATTGATTGAGGGGCGGATTCAGCAGGAAGAACTTCCGAAATATCTTAAAGATTATCAGATTACAATGGAAGGTCCTTTTTATTGCTGTCTTGTGATTCATACGTCATCCAGCCGAATTCCCGATGGAGTGAATCCGCTGCTTTTATTTACAGCAGTGCAGAAACAGGCGGAAGAGCGCTTGGCGGAAGTCTGGAGAGGAAAATGCTTTTCCTATTTGAGTAATACAGTGCTGATTGCACAGCTTTCGACGGAGCAGGAAGTATCCCGTCTGACAGATGAGTGTGATCGCTTTTGCCGATATGTGAAACGAATGATGGGAGCAGTTGTCACAGTTGGAGTTGGGTTTGTATGCAGCAATATGCTGGAACTGGCACAATCTTACAGCAGTGCGAGAGAAGCTGTATCATACAGAGCTATTTACGGGGCAAATAGAGCAATCAATATGAAGGAGATTGCACCGAGGGAAATGAGTGAGAAAGAGACTGGAACAGACACAGAAGTTTTTACACATTTATTTAAAATGATTCGGCTTGGAACGGAGGAAGAAATCGGTGAAGCCGTGGATCAGTATTTGAATCAGATTGCAGTGCGGAACAGGACGCTGCAGCAGCATTATATTGTTGTAATGGAACTGGTCAGTGAATTATATCGGTTTTCATCGCAAAATGATATTGTGATGGAGGAATTTGCAGGAGATATGCGCTCGCTGTATGGGCGAATTCTCGATATGGAGCCAGAGACATTTCGTAAATGGCTCGTATCGATCAGTATTTCTCTGCATGAAAGGTTGACAAATGCACGGAGCAATTCCACAAAATCTTTTGTAGCAAAGGCAAAAGAATATGTAGAAAACCATTATGGAGATGAGGAACTTTCTCTGGATTTGATATGTAGGGAGCTTGGTGTGTCCAATTCTTATTTTTCGACAATTTTTAAGAAGGAGACTGGAAATTCTTTTATTGGGTATCTGACAGAGTATCGCATGGAAAAAGCTGCGGAGATGCTGATAGAATCGGATGAAAAGAGTTATATTATCGGTAAAAAAGTTGGATATGCCGATCCAAACTATTTTAGCTATGTATTCAAACGACAATTTGGAACGTCTCCTTCCAAATATAGAACGGAGTATGCAGGGCGTGAAACATAATTATTCTGGAATACTAAAAAAACTAAAACCGAAGGGAATACAGTCAACAATTATGGTAATCTTTTCTGGAATTTCGCTTTCCCTTTTGCTTGTAAGCGGTCTAATCTTATATTCTCGATTTTCTACCGTGTTTCGGAAGGAAATGGTACAAAGTACAAAAACACTCATGGAGCAGACAGGGGAGAGTCTGGAAGATTATCTTGTGAAAATGCGCCAGATTTCAGATACGCTGTATTACAATGTAATAAAGGAAAATGATTTTTCCAGTGAGACAAAAGAAATTCAGCAGAAAATGAATCTTTTATATGCGGCTAATGATGAGAATCTGCAAAGTATTGCGATTTATAATCGCTATGGACGTTTGATGGCAGCGGAACCGGTAGCAGAAGAAAAAAAAGATTTGGACGTTATGAAGCAGGACTGGTATCGGCAGGCAGCAGAGAAGCAGGAAAATATGCATTTTTCCAATCCGCATGTTCAGAACCTTTTTGATGACGGTTCTTTTCGCTATTATTGGGTGATTTCTTTAAGCAGAGCGATTGAAATTACAGATCACGGTAGATCTCAGGAAGGTGTGCTTCTCGTAGACATGGATTATTCGGTGATTTCCCGAATGATGCGACAAATTAATGACTCAAGCGGAGGGCAGTATTTTTATCTTTGTGACAGCAACGGAGAAATTATTTATCATCCAAAACAGATGCAGATTGGAGATGGGGTCCAGAAAGAGAATCATCAGGCGGTGGCTGATTACAAAGAAGGGATTTATCAGGAGAAGTTCGAAGGAGAAAATCGAAAAGTAATTGTGAATACAATCAGTTATACTGGTTGGAAATTGGTTGGGGTGCTTCCGGACAGTACGTTTACGGATGGAATCATTGATATTCGCTATTTTGTTGCTATGTTGATGCTTCTTGTAGCAATGATGCTTGTAACGATTAATCGTGTTGTGTCTGTGAGAATTTCCAGACCGATTTTACAACTAAATGATTCTGTCAGAGAATATGAGACTGGAAAGAAGCCTGAGATTTATATTGGTGGTTCTACAGAGATTCGTTATCTGGGACATTCCATCCAAAGTTTTTATGAGAAGATTGATATTTTAATGAAAGAAATTGTTTGGGAACAGACAGAACGCCGCAAAAGTGAACTTGCAGCACTACAAAGCCAGATTAACCCGCATTTTTTGTATAATACTTTGGAATCGATTACCTGGATGATCGAAGGAGAACGAAACGAAGAAGCTTCCTTTATGATTACGCAGTTGGCAAAATTTTTCCGCATCAGCCTTTCAAAAGGGCGCACGATTATTACGATTCGAGATGAACTTCAGCATGCCCAGAGTTATATGAACATTCAAAAAATTCGTTATAAAAACACATTTTCAGTAACATTCGCGGTAGCAGAAGAGTTGTATTCTTACTGTACTGTGAAACTGATTTTGCAGCCGCTTTTGGAAAATGCCATTGCATATGGAGTAGGGGCAATGGATGATTCCGGTGAGATTGTTGTGGCAGGAGAGAGGAAAGGAAGAGATATCATTCTTTCCGTCAAAGATAATGGTATTGGAATGACGGAGGAGGAAGTGGAACATATATTGACAGATGGTGAACGTATTAGCAAACATGGCTCCGGAGTCGGACTTGTAAATGTGAATAACCGCATACAGATACTTTTTGGAAAAGAGTATGGTTTGAAGGTAGAGAGTGAGCCGGATGAGGGAACTGTTGTATCGATCAGAATGCCGGCAGTGCCGTATACAGAAGAAAATCGGGAAATTCTTGAGAAAGGTCATTTGTTTCGGAAGGAAGATGTGATGGATGAGGAAGTGTAGCAGAGCATGGTAAGTGGAAAAAAAGGATTTATTATAACGGAAATGATATTAGGGCTGTTGGCAGCGGTACTTGCAGTAAGTATGCTTCTTGGAAAGGGGGAGCAGAAACGGAATAAAGTGTCCGTAATCCTGCAGAATGCAGATGACAGCCAGTGGGCATCTGCAAAGTATGGATTAAAAACTGCTGGAGAAGATTTTGGAGTGGAAGTTACAATCGTAAATATGGAAAGTGGTTCCACCGCTAAAAAGCAGAAGCAGATGATGGAAACAGAATTGAAAAATGGAGCCGATGCCCTGATCGTGCAGCCGGCAGCTGGAGGTGATGCCGAGTCAGCAGCCGCAAAGATTAGAAAAAATATCCCGATCATGCTGTTGGAATCCATTTCTTCCGAAGACGGTAAAAAGAAAGAGTGGCCGGTAACAGAACCTGATAATTATGAAATGGGACAGGAGCTTGCTAAGGAACTTCTGAAAGATTATAATGGAAATCTTCAGGGAAAAAGAATTGGAATTTTTGCCGAAACAATGGATATGGAGATAATTCGCAGGAGAGATGAGGGATTTCGGGACGCAATAAAGGAAGCAAACGGAGAAATTATCTGGTCTGTAGCAGGCTCCTTTACAGAAGCCAGTGGTGCGCTTACAAGCTGGCCGAAAATAGATATCGTAATTGCATTGGATGACAGAAGTGTGAAAACAGCGGGACGCTATGCGGATGGGAATCAGCTTTGGGGGGCGGTCGTGTATGGAATAGGTCATTCGACAGAGTCAGTATATTACCTGGACACAAGAAATGTAGAATGTCTTGTTGTTCCGGATGAGTTTGATGCGGGATATCAAAGTCTGAAGGAAGTGTCGCAGGCACTGGAGAAGTTTTGGCCTGAGATGAAAAGCAGAAGGATTGCTCATACAGTTCTGCGAAGAGATTGTTTGTTTACGAAGGAGAGTCAGAAAATACTTTTTACAATGAGTCAGTAGAAAGACAGAGGTGTCAAAATGAAACAAAAAAAAGTGTGGGAAGCTTGCGTTTTGCTTATGCTTGGAATGCAGATGGTATCCGGCTGCAAGGCAGGTGAGACAGCACAGACAGAGAAGATTCATGTTGGAGTAACTTACTATAATCAGAGTGATACCTTTCTGAATGAGATGTTGTCAAATTTTCGGGAGGAACTGAAATTAGCAGCGGGAACATCTGAGACGACAGTAACGGTATTAGATGCTGCCGGAGCACAGCGGACGCAGGATGATCAGGTAAAAGAATTAATTGATATGGAATGTGATGTGCTGTGTGTAAATCTGGTGGATCGAGCAGATCCGTCGGAAATTATAGATTTGGCAAGAGATAATGATGTACCTATCATTTTTTTTAACAGAGAACCGGTAGCGGAAGATCTGATGCAATGGGACGGCCTCTATTATGTGGGGGCCGAGGCAAAGCAGTCTGGTATCATGCAGGGAGAATTAGCAGCTGAAGTTATCCGGAACAATGAAAAGGTTGACAGGAATGGCGATGGAAAAATCCAATATGTTGTGCTTGAAGGAGAAGCAGGGCATCAGGATGCAATTATTCGAACCGGATATGCAGTGGACACATTGAAAAACCAGGGAATTATGCTGGAAAAATTAAGTTACCAGATTGCTAATTGGAGCCGTCCGCAGGCACAGAACCGGATGGAGCAGCTGATCAGTCAGTATCAGAACCAGATTGAACTTGTGCTGGCAAACAATGATGATATGGCGCTTGGTGCAATCGATGCTTATAAGGGAGCAAATTATACAGAAAATACATGGCCGGTCTTTCTTGGAATTGATGGAACCCATGTAGGGCTTCAGGCATTTTTGGAAGGAGAACTGGCAGGAACGGTTTATAATGATAAAGAAGGACAGGCGGAAGCAATGGCTCAGCTTGCGGTTGAAATCAGCGATGGTACCGTACATTCGGAAAAGTATATTTATTTGCCGTATATTAAAATAACAGAAAAAAATGTCAGAGAATTTTTAGAGAGACAGTAGAACAGAAAAAAGCTGATGCAGCGAATCGACAGACGGAAGAGAGGTGTTCCGTTTCGATTTCCGGCATCAGCTTTTGTGTTATTGAAAATGTCTGCGTAGTTTTTCGATAGCGCTCTTTTCGATACGAGAGACATAAGAGCGGGAAATACCAAGCTGAGAAGCTACCTCCCTCTGAGTATATTCTCCTTCGTTATAAAGCCCATAGCGCAGTTTAAGAACAAGTCGTTCCCGAGGAGAGAGTTCAGATTCTACTTTTGTATAAAGGAGTTGGATATCATCATGTAAGGCAATTTGTGCTTCCGTGTCAAGCTCTTCTGTTTCTAATATATCATAGAGTTGGATTTCATTGCCTTCGCAGTCTGTTCCGATGGGATCGTAGAGAGAAACCTCTTTAGAAGATTTTTTTTTGGAACGCAGGAACATAAGAATTTCATTTTCGATACAGCGTGCAGCGTAAGAAGCAAGGTGATTATTGCGTTTTGGATTGAAGGTTGTGACGGCTTTGATCAATCCGATTGTGCCAATGGAGATGAAATCTTCCTGGTCAGTGTCTGCGTGCTGGTATTTTTTTACGATGTGTGCGACAAGGCGAAGATTGCGCTCGATTAAGATATGTTTTGCAGTCAGATCACCTTCGGTATATTTCTGCATGTAGAATTGTTCCTCTTCCCGGGAGAGGGGCTGTGGAAATGCTTTCAAGATCAATACCTCGCTGCGTGTTTAATACAATGTATGAGAGGGTAGATTGATTTGTGCTTTTCCATCAAAAACATTTTGAATTCTGTGGAAAATGCCTGGGATATCATTGCACTGTATTAGAATCTATGATAATATGAACCCATATCTTCATATCCGGCGAGTGATTCTTATCACATTTCTGAATTTGACAATTCTACGTCTTCTGAGAGTTCTTATAGCAGCCGGATCATCCAGATGAAAAATAGAATCAGGAAAGGAGCTGACTGAAATTATGTTCAGTAAAGTGACAACGGCTGTACTGTATGGGCTTAGGGTAAAGTTTGTTCAGGCAGAAGCAGATGTCAGCAATGGGCTTCCGGTATTTCATATGGTAGGGTATCTGTCATCGGAAGTCAAAGAGGCAAGTGAGAGGGTACGTTCTGCGATTCGACATACGGGGTATTTGCTTCCGGCTAAAAGAATTGTTGTAAATTTATCACCGGCAAATTTACGTAAAAAAGGGTCCTCATTTGATCTTCCGGTAGCAATAGCTGTACTTCAGGCAATGGGGATAAGGATTCCTATTGCAGAAACAGGGGAAATATTGTGGATAGGAGAGCTTGGACTTGATGGTGAGATTAGAAAGGTACCAGGAATTCTGCCGATCGTAGATGAGGCAAAAAAACAGGGGATTTCAATTTGTGTTGTTCCGAAAGAGAATGAAGAAGAAGCGGGACTTGTTGATGGAATTTATGTGATTGGGCTTTCGCATTTGAGGGAGGTAATGGAGGAAAATCTTACTGGAAGATCTCCAGTGAAGAAATTTGTTTTGCATCAGCGTCCGCTTTATCCGGACTTTTCTGATATTGCAGGTCAGGAAGCTGTAAAACGCGCTGTTGAGGTAGCAGTGGCAGGGGGACATAATATTTTGTTCTTAGGCCCGCCGGGAGCAGGAAAAACAATGCTGGCTAAGCGGATTCCGGGAATCTTACCTCCGCTTACAAGAGAAGAGAGTATCGAGCTTACAAAAATTTACAGCATACTTGGAAGGGTGTCTTCAGAGCAGCCGCTTATAGAGGAAAGGCCTTTTCGTGAAGTTCATCATACTGCATCCAAACCGGCGCTGCTTGGTGGAGGACAGACGCCTCTTCCGGGAGAAATCAGTATGGCGCACAAGGGTGTTTTGTTTTTAGATGAATTAGCGGAATTTGATAAGGCAGTTCTGGAAGTCCTCCGCCAGCCACTGGAATCAAAGGAAATACGGCTGATCAGAACACAGGGCACCTATGTGTATCCGGCAGATTTTATTCTTGTCGGAGCCATGAATCCCTGTCCTTGCGGATGTTATCCGGATCTAAACAGATGTATGTGTACACCTGCCCAGATTCAGAATTATCTTGGAAAGATCAGCCAGCCATTTCTGGACAGAATCGATATTTGTATTGAAGTTCCAAAAGTTACCTACGAATCTTTGAGGGGAGAACTATATACGCCAAAAGAGCGAGACTCGGCCAGGATGCGAAGGCGGATCTGTGCAGCAAGAGAGATACAAAAACAGCGATTTCTAAAAAATGCTTATGATGTGAATGCACTGTTGGAGCCGGGAGACATGAGCAGATACTGTGATCTTGGAAGCACAGAAGAAAAACTAATGGGACAGGCGTTTCAGGCATATGGAATGACAGCAAGAACATATCATAAAGTATTGAAAGTTGCCAGAACAATCGCAGATCTTGAAGGGGAGAAGAAGATAAGATCTGTTCATTTAAAAGAGGCTATCGGTTACCGGACATTGGATAAAAAATATTGGGGAAGGCAGGGACTGAGATGAAATATGAATATTGGTTTGGAATACTTCCCGGAATTTCGGCCGCTAGAAAATTTGTAATCCGTTCGGCTGTTCCGTCAGCAGCTGTGCTGTATAAAACAAAAGAGCTCCATACGCTGGGAATCTGTCTGAAAGAGAAAGAGACTTTAGCAATCCAGGACGGACAGAAATGTTATGATAAGGAAACACTGAATCGAAATCTAGAGGAACTTTACAGGAAAAACATATATTTTCTTAGGCGAGGGACAAAAGAATATCCAAAACGGCTTTCAAGTATTTCTGCGCCGCCGTATTTTCTCTATGTAAAAGGAAAACTTCCAGAGGAAGAAATGCCGGCGGCAGCTATAGTTGGAGCTAGAAGCTGTACTGCCTATGGGAGGCAATCTGCAGAAAATTTTGCCGTCAGCCTTTCGCGGCATGGCGTTTTTATTGTAAGTGGAATGGCACTTGGAATAGATGGTGCAGCACAGAGAGGAGCTTTAAAAGCAGGAGGAAAGACAATTGCAGTATTGGGATGCGGTGTGGATATTTGTTACCCAAGAGAACACATAGGACTGTATCAGGATATTCTTGATACAGGGGGAGCGATTATTTCAGAATATCCTCCGGGCATGCAGCCTCTTCCACAGAATTTTCCTGCACGCAACAGGATTATCAGCGCTTTATCGGATGTAGTCCTTGTAATGGAAGCACGTCAAAAGAGTGGCTCACTGATTACTGCAGATATGGCGCTTGAACAGGGAAAAGATGTGTATGCGCTTCCGGGACCGATTAGCAGCAGCTTGAGCAGAGGGTGTCATCAGCTCATACAGCAAGGTGCCGGAATATTATTATCTCCGGAAGAATTGCTGGAAGAACTGGAATTTGGCAGTCGTAATTTATATGGAAAAATAAAAGAAACCAAAATAAAGCTTGAAAGTCATCTTGATTTGGTGTATAGTTGTCTCGGCTTCTGCCAGAAAGGACTGCAGCAGATTGTAGAAGAAACAGATCTTCCGGTTCAGACAGTAATCGGAGCATTGACAGATTTGACGCTGCAGGGATATGCAGAAGAGATTTCAAAAAATTATTATGTAAAATGTATATAGAAACCGTAAGGAGGTTTATATGATATGGCACGGTATCTAGTGATCGTAGAGTCACCGGCGAAAGTGAAAACAATTAAAAAATTTTTGGGAAGCAATTATGTTGTTACAGCGTCCAACGGACATGTGAGGGATCTCCCAAAGAGCCAGCTTGGAATCGACGTAGAACATGATTTTGAACCTAAATATATTACTATTCGTGGAAAAGGAGATATTCTTGCAAATCTGCGTAAAGAGGTAAAAAAAGCAGATAAAGTATTTCTTGCAACTGACCCTGACCGGGAGGGAGAAGCAATTGCCTGGCATTTGTCAAAAGCGTTGAAGCTGGATGATAAGAAAATGTTCCGAATCAGTTTTAATGAGATTACGAAAAGCGCTGTGAAAGCTTCTATTAAAGAAGCGCGGGAAATTGATATGGATCTTGTAGATGCACAGCAGGCAAGACGTGCTCTGGACCGCATCGTTGGATATCGGATCAGCCCGTTATTATGGGCAAAAGTAAAAAGAGGGTTAAGTGCAGGACGTGTTCAGTCCGTTGCTCTTCGGATTATTGCAGATCGTGAGGAAGAAATAGATGCATTTATTCCGGAAGAATACTGGACACTGGATGCAAAACTCGCAGTAAAAGGGGAAAGAAAGCATCTTCAAGCTAAGTTTTATGGAAAAGAAAAAGAGAAGATCACAATTCGTTCAAAAGAAGAGTTGGATCGCATCGTAAAAGAAGTGGAAGGAGAAACCTTCCGGGTGGTAGATGTGAAGAAAGGTGAACGGAGCCAGAAACCTCCGGTACCGTTTACAACAAGTACACTTCAGCAGGAAGCATCTAAAGTATTGAATTTTGCAACGCAGAAAACAATGAGAATCGCACAGCAGCTGTATGAAGGAATTGACTTAAAGGGAAATGGAACAGTTGGTCTAATCACATATCTGCGTACAGATTCTACCCGTGTATCAGAAGAAGCAGATGAGAATACAAGGAAATATGTATCAGAAGTTTATGGGGAAGCATTTGTAACAGAAGGACAGAAGAAAAAAGAAGACGGGAAGAAAATCCAAGATGCACATGAGGCGATTCGCCCAACCGATGTGACAAGAACTCCGACATCGGTAAAGGAATCACTTTCAAGAGATCAGTTCCGTTTGTATCAGCTGATTTGGAAACGATTCGTAGCAAGTCGTATGGCTCCGGCGAAATTTGAGACAACATCTGTTAAAATTGCTGCAGGAGAATACCGTTTTCAAGTATCTGCATCTAGAGTGGCATTTGAAGGTTTCCGGGAAGTTTATGTAGAATCCGGAGAAGAAAAGGCAGAAAATAATGTATTATTGAAATCGCTGGATGTTTCTTCGGAACTGACAAAGAAGCAGTTGGATGCAAAACAGCATTTTACACAGCCGCCGGCGCATTATACAGAAGCCGCACTTGTAAAAGCTTTGGAAGAACTTGGAATTGGACGGCCTAGTACATATGCGCCGACGATTTCTACGATTATTGCAAGACGTTATGTAGCAAAAGAAAATAAAAATCTGTATTTAACAGAGCTTGGTGATGTGGTTAATCATATTATGAAGCAATCATTCCCGAGTATTGTAGATGTGAATTTTACTGCCTATATGGAAGGACTTCTTGATATGGTGGCGGAAGGAAAAGTAGAATGGAAGAGCGTGATCAGTAATTTCTATCCGGATCTGGATGCAGCTGTTCAACAGGCAGAAAAAGAGTTGGAAAGTGTTAAGATTGAAGATGAGGTAACGGATGTTGTTTGTGAGGAATGCGGAAGAAATATGGTTATCAAATATGGACCTCACGGGAAATTTCTGGCTTGTCCGGGATTTCCGGAATGCCGCAATACAAAACCTTATCTTGAGAAGATCGGAGTAGCATGTCCGCTCTGTGGAAAAGAAATTGTTGTTCGGAAAACAAAAAAAGGACGGCGTTATTACGGTTGTGAAGACAATCCAGAGTGCGAGTTTATGTCATGGCAGAAGCCATATTCTGAAAAATGTCCGAAGTGTGGAAGCTATATGACAGAAAAGGGAAGTAAAGTTGTGTGCAGCAATTCAAATTGTGGATTTGTTGGAATAAAAGAAAATAAATAGCAAATTGCATTGAAATTGCATAAATTGTGTGCTAACATAAACTTTATAAGACAAATATGTTTATGGATTGAAGATGGAGGCAGTTATGAGTGTACAACTATTAGATAAAACTAGAAAGATTAATAAATTACTTCACAACAATAATTCCAGTAAGGTAGTGTTTAATGATATCTGTAAAGTGCTGACAGAGATCTTACGGTCAAATGTACTTGTTATCAGTAAAAAAGGTAAGGTACTCGGGGTTAGTTTTTGCGAGAATGTAGGTGTGATTGAGGAACTTTTGGAAGAAGAAGTAGGAACACATATTGATGAGATGCTGAATGAGCGTCTTTTGAATGTGCTGTCTACGAAAGAGAATGTGAATCTGGAAACACTGGGATTTTCTGCTGAGAGTACAAAGGGATATCAGGGAATTATTACGCCGATTGATATTGCGGGAGAACGCCTCGGTACGCTTTTTATGTATAAATGTAATGAGCTGTATGAGATTGATGATATTATTCTGAGCGAGTACGGAACAACAGTTGTTGGACTAGAAATGCTTCGTTCTGTGAATGAAGAAAGTGCAGAAGAGGCGAGAAAAGAGCAGATTGTACAGTCTGCTATTAGTACGTTGTCGTTCTCAGAATTGGAAGCGATCATTCATATTTTTGACGAACTTGGTGGTTCTGAGGGAATTCTTGTAGCGAGCAAAATTGCAGACAGAGTCGGTATTACACGCTCTGTTATTGTAAATGCACTTCGTAAGTTTGAAAGTGCGGGTGTGATAGAGTCCCGTTCTTCCGGAATGAAAGGAACCTATATTCGAGTTGTGAATGATTATATTTTCCAGGAACTAGAACAGATTAAGCGCGAAAAGAAATTAAAATAAAGAAAAAAAGGGTGTTCCAGGTAATATGAAGGACGCCCTTTTCTTGTTTGAATATATTCATGAAAAAGAGGAGGTGCCAAGATGTTCAAAAAAGGACCGTCGAAACTTATGATGGCGCGAAGTTTTGGAGAAAATGCCGTAATTGATGAAACGATATATGAATGTGAACTGCTTCGGTATGAAAAGAGAAGTGAGTGCATATATCTGTTATTGAAGGAGGATGTGCTGACAGAAATTTCTCAAGATGCTCTTTATCGCTGTCGACTGGAAGAAAATGATACGCTTTGTGAAGTGATAGGGCGTATCCGGGAAAGGTATTGCAGTGAGGAAGGAAATATTCTGGAATTTAAAATTGAAAATGGTGTCTATCTGGTAAATGGAGAGCAAAATATAAAATAAACATAAACTAGGTTGACAAAGTGAAAACAGAGTGCTATTTTATTACTAGAATAATTTAGCACTCGTTTTAAATGAGTGCTAATAGAATAGATTAAGGAGGAATTCAACATGAAATTAGTACCTTTAGGTGACAGAGTTGTATTAAAACAGTTAGAGGCAGAAGAAACAACAAAATCTGGGATTGTGCTTCCAGGTCAGACAAAAGAGAAGCCACAGCAGGCTGAAGTTGTTGCAGTAGGACCGGGCGGTGTTGTTGATGGTAAGGAAGTTGAAATGGCAGTGAAGGTAGGAGATCAGGTAATCTATTCCAAATATGCAGGAACAGAAGTAGAACTTGAGAAAGAAGAGTACATTATCGTAAGACAGAGCGATATTCTTGCAGTGGTTCAATAAGGAGCAGGAATGCAGATCATTGCAGCAATTTGTATAGAAATAAAAAAGAGAACGTAAATGCAGAATAAAAGGAGGCCTTTACCGTGGCAAAGGAAATTAAATTTGGAGCAGACGCAAGAGCAGCATTAGAAGCAGGTGTAAATCAGCTTGCAAATACAGTAAGAGTAACATTAGGACCAAAAGGAAGAAATGTTGTTTTAGACAAGTCTTTCGGAGCTCCGTTGATTACAAATGATGGTGTAACAATTGCAAAAGAAATTGAGCTTGAAGATGCATTTGAAAATATGGGTGCACAGTTGATTCGTGAAGTTGCATCTAAAACAAATGATGTAGCCGGAGATGGTACAACAACAGCAACAGTACTTGCACAGGCAATGGTTCATGAAGGAATGAAGAACCTGGCAGCAGGAGCTAACCCGATTATTTTAAGAAAGGGAATGAAAAAAGCGACAGAAACAGCTGTAGAAGCAATTGCAAAGATGAGCAGCAAAGTAAATGGCAAAGATCAGATTGCAAGAGTAGCAGCAATTTCTGCTTCTGATGATGAAGTTGGTCAGATGGTTGCAGATGCAATGGAAAAAGTTTCTAACGATGGTGTTATTACAATTGAAGAATCTAAAACAATGAAGACAGAGTTAGATCTTGTAGAAGGTATGCAGTTTGACAGAGGATATATTTCTGCATACATGGCAACAGATATGGAGAAAATGGAGGCAACACTGGAAGATCCATATATCTTGATCACAGATAAGAAGATTTCTAATATTCAAGATATTCTTCCGCTGTTAGAACAGGTTGTACAGTCAGGAGCAAAACTTTTGATTATTGCAGAAGATGTAGAAGGTGAAGCACTTACAACATTAATTGTAAATAAACTGCGCGGAACATTCAACGTAGTTGCAGTAAAGGCTCCGGGATATGGTGACAGAAGAAAAGCAATGCTTGAAGATATCGCAATTTTGACAGGCGGTCAGGTAATCTCTGATGAACTTGGACTTGACCTGAAAGAGACAACACTTGATCAGCTTGGACGTGCAAAATCTGTTAAAGTACAGAAAGAAAATACAGTGATTGTAGACGGATGTGGAGAAAAAGAAGCAATCAATGCACGAATCGCACAGATGAAAGCACAGATTGAAGAGACAACATCTGAATTTGATAAAGAAAAATTACAGGAAAGACTTGCAAAGATGGCAGGTGGAGTAGCTGTAATCCGCGTAGGAGCTGCAACAGAAACAGAAATGAAAGAAGCAAAACTTCGTATGGAAGATGCGCTTGCAGCAACAAGAGCAGCAGTAGAAGAAGGAATTATTGCAGGCGGCGGTTCTGCTTATATCCATGCATCAAAAGAAGTTTCAAAACTGGCGGAGACATTATCAGGAGATGAACGGACAGGCGCAAATGTTGTTCTGAAAGCTCTTGAGGCTCCATTATTCCATATTGCAGCAAATGCTGGATTAGAAGGCGCTGTAATTATTAACAGAGTAAGAGAAAGTGAACCGGGAACAGGTTTTGATGCATATAAAGAAGAATATGTAGATATGGTAAAAGCAGGTATTCTGGATCCGGCTAAAGTAACAAGAAGTGCACTTCAGAATGCAACAAGTGTAGCATCTACATTATTGACAACAGAATCTGTTGTAGCAAATATTAAAGAAGAGACACCGGCAATGCCAGCTGGAGCTCCGGGAATGGGTATGATGTAATATGAGAAAGCCAGTGATTTTGATATCGTCGGCTTCCAATGAAAATGAGATGAAATTGAAAGGCGCAGTTCGTGAACTGCGTCTTTCAAGAGCATATGGAGATGCTGTTTCAGCAGCAGGCGGTGTGCCGGTACTGTCGGCAGAACAAAATGCAGAAGAGTTGGCTGAGGTTTGTGACGGACTGTTATTATCTGGCGGGGATGATATTGAACCGGAACTGTTTGGAGAAGCAAAGTTGAATTCCAGTGTAAAATTGGATCCGGCAAGAACCGACAATGAATATGCTCTTATAGAAGCATTTCGCAGAAGAAAGAAGCCTATTTTTGGAATCTGCCGGGGCTTTCAATTGTTAAATGTGTATTATGGAGGCAGTCTGTATCAGGATATGACGGTGCAGAAAAGATGGTTTCATATGACTCCGCATCTTCTACATGATATCGAGTGTGACAGAAATAGTATTCTTGGGAAGCTTTATGGGAAACAGATTCAAGTAAATAGTACACATCATCAGGGAATCTGCAGACTCGGAGAGGGGCTGCGTCCAACAGCATGGTCAGAGAATGGTCAGCTGATCGAGGCATGGGAACATGAACAAGAGCCAGTCTTTGGTGTTCAATTTCATCCAGAACGAATGACTGGAATATACAAATGGAAAGAGATGCATGATTTTTCCGGTTTATTTGTGTACTATATTGATTTTGTAAAGAAATCTATGATATACTAATATCAAACCGCGTGGCGGTAAATAACAGCGGAGGAAGTATCAATGAGTGACTTTTATACAGAACAGCTGATACGACGGAAAACACCGATTACAAACATACTTTTAGTATCGGTCTGCGGAGCGTTTACGATTATATCAGTTCTTTCTATGTTGATTTTGCCGTTTGGTCTGTTGATTACGGCAGCGCTGGGAGCGCTCACATATTTTGTGTATCGCAGCGTGAATCTTGAATTTGAATACTTGTATGTGAACGGGGATTTGGATATTGATAAGATTATGGCTAAGACAAAGCGAAAAAAAGTATTCTCCTGTAATATGAGGGATCTTGAAGTGATCGCACCTCAGGGCGCACCGGAATTAAGACCATTTGCAAATCTGAAAGCAAAAGATTTCAGTTCCAATTGCCAGGATCATAAGAAGTATGAGATGATTCTTGTGAGCGAAGGTGAAAAGCATCGAGTTATTTTTGAACCGAATAAGACCATTCTTGATGGAATCAGAATGATTGCACCTAGAAAAGTTATTATGTAACTGGAAAGGGTATTGACATTAATTATTAATTTTGTTAATATCCTTTTTAAATATTTATCACAAAAGAGAGACGAAGGAGGATTTAAATCATGGGAAAAATAATCGGAGAGGGTATTACATTTGATGATGTTCTTCTGGTACCGGCATATTCAGAGGTAATTCCGAACCAGGTTGATGTTACCACTAATTTAACAAAGAAAATCTGTCTGAACATTCCAATGATGAGCGCTGGAATGGATACAGTTACAGAACATCGTATGGCAATTGCAATGGCTCGTCAGGGTGGTATTGGAATTATCCATAAGAATATGAGCATTGAGGCGCAGGCAGATGAGGTAGATAAAGTAAAAAGATCAGAGAATGGTGTTATTACAGATCCGTTCTCACTGTCACCGGAACATACACTTGCAGATGCGAATGAATTGATGGCAAAATATCGTATTTCAGGTGTACCGATTACTGAAGGTAAGAAATTAGTTGGAATTATTACAAACCGTGATTTAAAATTCGAAGAAGACTTTACAAAGAAAATCAAAGAATCTATGACTTCTGAAGGTCTGATTACAGCACCGGAAGGAATCACTTTGGATGAAGCAAAGAGAATTCTTGCGAAGGCAAGAAAAGAGAAACTTCCGATTGTAGATAAAGACTTTAATCTGAAAGGCCTAATTACTATTAAAGATATTGAAAAACAAATTAAATATCCATTGTCTGCGAAAGATGATCAGGGCCGTCTGCTTTGTGGAGCAGCAGTTGGTATTACTGCAAATTGTTTAGAGCGTGTAGCAGCATTGGTAAAGGCACATGTAGATGTGATCGTACTGGACTCTGCACACGGACATTCTGCAAATGTAATCCGTTCTGTGAAGATGATTAAGGAAGCTTATCCGGAACTTCAGGTGATTGCAGGAAATGTAGCAACAGGTGAAGCAGCAAGAGCGCTGATCGAAGCTGGTGTAGATGCAGTGAAAGTCGGCATCGGACCGGGATCTATTTGTACGACTCGTGTTGTTGCAGGTATCGGTGTTCCGCAGGTTTCTGCAATTATGGATTGCTACGCTGCAGCAAAAGAATATGGTATTCCGATCATTGCTGATGGTGGTATTAAATATTCAGGAGATATGACAAAAGCAATCGCAGCAGGTGCCAATGTCTGCATGATGGGAAGTATCTTTGCCGGATGTGATGAGAGTCCTGGAACATTTGAATTATATCAGGGAAGAAAATATAAAGTATATCGTGGAATGGGATCAATCGCAGCAATGGAGAATGGAAGTAAAGACCGTTATTTCCAGGCAGACGCGAAGAAACTTGTTCCGGAAGGTGTAGAAGGTCGCGTGGCTTATAAAGGAACTGTGGAAGACACCGTATTCCAGTTAATGGGCGGACTGCGTTCTGGTATGGGATATTGTGGTACACCTACAATTGAAGAATTAAAAGAGCGTGGACAGTTTGTGAAAATTTCAGCTGCATCTCTGAAAGAAAGTCATCCGCATGATATCCAGATCACAAAAGAAGCTCCAAACTACAGCAGCAATTAATAGAACAGGGAAAACAGGATTCTTCGGAATCCTGTTTTTTTTGCAATTCTTTTGAAATTATTAAGAATTTTGTTATGAGTTATAAAGAAGTATCGGATGAAAATATGCTAGAATAACAACAGAATAAAACAAAGGGTGAAAAAATGTTATGAACAGCAGACAATATAAACGAAAGCAAAGAAGAAATAGATTTGGCAGAAGGAACAGAAGCGAAAGATCATTATATGAGAAGCGAATCCGTTGTTATATTCATGCAGGAATTATGATTCTGGCAGTATTGTTTGTATTTTTTTTCGGAAGAAAATTGCTGGGACTGTTTGGATGTTCTGGAAGAGCTTTAAATCTGAACGGAGAGGGATATCATATTTCAGAGAAAGAATTGACAGGAAAAGAACCGGAGATAGATGTGCAGCTTCTTGATATTAATGAATATTCCAGACCAGGGACTCCAAGTGATCCGATTACTGGGATTGTGATTCATTACACAGCAAATCCGGGATCTACAGCACAGCAAAATCGGAATTATTTTAATGGATTAAAAGATTCAAAAGAAACACAGGCCAGCAGTCATTTTATTGTGGGATTAAAAGGAGAAATTGTACAGTGTGTTCCTTCTTGGGAAATTGCGTATGCTTCTAATGAAAGAAACCACGATACGGTATCGATAGAATGTTGCCATCCGGATGAGAGCGGGAAGTTTACCGAAGAAACATACGCATCAGTTGTAAGGCTGACAGCATGGCTCTGTACGAAATTTGGGCTGACAGAACAGGATGTGATCCGTCATTACGATGTAACAGGGAAAAATTGTCCGAAATATTTAGTGGAACATGAAAAGGTGTGGGAAGCATTTCGGGAAGATGTGAAGAGTGCAATCAGTAATACGACCGAACAGCGGTAAAGCAAGAGGAAAAAGAGAGTTGAGCAAAGGTAAAAGTTTTGTTATAATAGGCAAAACAAAGAACTCTGGAAAAAGTTCCGGAAGTTTGTGTAGATAAAAGATCAGGTGATTGAAAATGAACAATATAATTCTAACCGGTTTCATGGGAACCGGAAAAACAACAGTATCTAAGTGTTTGAAACGTGTGTTTGGAATGGAAGTTTTGGATACAGATACGGAAATTGAGCGTAGAGAGGGGAAGACAATCCCGGAGATTTTTGAGACAGAAGGAGAAGAATATTTTCGGGAACGGGAGACGGAATTGTTACGGGAACTCAGGGCAAAAGAAAATATTGTAATTTCCTGTGGGGGTGGAACTGTGCTTCGCACCTGCAATGTGGATTTATTAAAAGAAAGCGGAACCGTATTTCTTCTAAATGCAACACCGGAGACGATCTTTGAGCGGGTAAAGAATAGTCATCACAGACCTTTATTGGAGCAGAATAAGTCGGTAGAAGGGATTCGGATACTTCTTGAACAGCGCAATAGCCGATACCAAGCGGCTGCAGATGTGATTGTTTCAATTGAGGGAAAGACAACAGAGCAAATTTGCAGAGAAATACTTAAAAAAAGGGGATAGAGAAATGTTAAATAGATTTTTTCCAGAAAATTATATGGTATCAACTTATGCGGTACCGTTTGAAAAATTATATGAAGAAGGGTATCGGGGAGTGATTTTTGACATTGACAATACGCTTGTGCCGCATGGTGCACCAGCGGATGAGAGAGCGAAGAAATTATTTGTTCGCTTGAAAGAGATTGGCTTTCAGACATGTCTGATTTCAAATAATAAAGAAGCACGGGTAAAGATGTTTAATGAAGAGATTCAGACTCGTTATATTTACAACGCGCATAAGCCTTCTACAAAAAATTATATAAAAGCAATGGAAATGATGAATACGAATCTTGATAATACTATTTTTATTGGAGACCAGCTTTTTACAGATGTGTGGGGAGCAAAGAGAGCCGGGATGCATAATATTCTCGTAAAACCAATAAATCCGAAGGAAGAGATTCAGATTGTTTTAAAACGTTATCTGGAAAAGATTGTTCTTCATTTTTATTTGAAGGAACGTAAGAAAGGACAGTAGAAAATATTTAGCAAAAAAGAGTGAGAAAGCAGAGAAAAATATGAAAGAAATGACAGTAAGAAATGTGACGTTCGGAACCGGGATTCCTAAAATTTGTGTCCCAATTGTCGGAAAAACGGAAGAAGAGATTCTGTGTCAGGCAAAACATCTTGTCGATCTTCCGGCAGATTTGGCAGAATGGAGAGCGGATTGGTATAAAGAGTGGGAAGATATTGACAGCGTGAAGCATATTGCAAAGAAACTTCGTGAAATTCTTGGAGAAATGCCTATTCTTTTTACGTTTCGGACGGCATATGAAGGCGGCGCCAGTGAGATTGATGAAGAAATGTATGGTGTTTTAAGTCTTGGAATGGCTGGATGTGAAGCGATTGACTTATTAGATGTGGAGGCATTCCGAAAAGAAAAGATTGTTAAACAGATTATAGAAACTGCACATATGAATGGAAAGAAAGTTATCATATCCAATCATGACTTCTCAGCAACTCCTTCAGAAGCAGAGATAGTAAGAAGGCTTAGCTGTATGCAAAGGATGGGAGCGGATATGGCAAAGATTGCAGTTATGCCTCAATCGATGCAGGACGTTATTACGCTCATGGGGGCGTCACTGCAATGTAATGAAGAACTGTCCTGCCCGATTATTACAATGGCTATGGGAGCAATGGGAAGTATTAGCAGAATTTGTGGAGAGTTTTCAGGATCGGCAATTACATTTGCATCGGCAAAGGTTGCATCAGCGCCGGGACAGATGGAGGCAGAAAAAATGAAATATATGCTTGAAACGATCCACAAAAGCATGAAAACTGAGTAAGTTCTAACAGAAAAATGGCATATAAGGATATTTTTCTTGGAAAAAAGGGTATAAACTGAAAAATATAGTTGAAATCTTGCAGAACTTATTATAGAATTAATAGAAGTGAATGGAACAAAATTTGTAAATGGCCTGATAGATGTTCGGGCTGATATTAAGGAGGATTACAATGATTTCAGCAGGAGATTTCAGAAATGGTGTTACCATCGAAATGGAAGGAAATATATACCAGATTATTGAATTCCAGCACGTGAAACCAGGTAAAGGTGCAGCGTTCGTTAGAACAAAATTAAAAAATATTATCAGTGGAGGAATTGTTGAGAAGACATTCAGACCAACAGAGAAGTTCCCGAAAGCTCATATCGAAAGAAAAGATATGCAGTATCTGTATTCAGACGGTGAATTATATCACTTCATGGATGTAGAAAACTACGATCAGATCGCTCTGAACTCAGATGTAATCGGTGATACACTGAAGTTTGTTAAAGAGAATGAAATGGTTAAGATCTGTTCTCATAAAGGAAATGTATTTGCAGTAGAGCCGCCGCTGTTCGTTGAACTGGAAGTAACAGAAACAGAGCCGGGTGTAAAAGGTGATACAGCAACAGGCGCTACAAAACCAGCAATCGTTGAGACAGGCGCTCAGGTTATGGTTCCGTTATTTGTAGAGATCGGAGATAAATTAAAGATCGATACTCGTACAGAAGAATACTTATCAAGAGTATAATAATCATTTTAGAAATTTGGAATGATTGTGTAAAAGATGACCAGCAGGTAAAATACCTGCTGGTTTTTTGCAGTTCATGATGAGTCTAGTGTGTTCTTATGGAGAGAAGAAAGGAAGGAGGTTGGAGAATGGAAAAAAGTCAAAAAAGATTATGGAATCGTAATTTCTTTTTACTGTGCCAGGGACAGTTCGTATCTGCTCTTGGTGATGCATTTTATGGGATTGCATTGAATTTTTTTGTGCTGGAATTGACAGGATCAACAGCGGTAATGGGAATTAATATGGCTTTGATTACTCTTCCAAGAGTAATTTTGGGGCCGATACTTGGAGTAGTTGTGGATCGGACGGATAGAAAGAAATTGATTGTTCTCGGTGATTTAGTCAGAGGTGTGAATATTCTTTTGGTAACGCTTGCCCTGAAAGTGGGAGTTCTGCAAATTTGGATGTTAATGTTGGTGGCAATTCTGGATGGGATTTGTGCAGCGTTTTTTAATCCGGCAGTTGAATCTTCTATCCCGGATATTGTTTCGGATGAAAATCTTATGAGAGCAAATTCAGTATATCAAATGGCAACAACAGGAGCAGATATTTTCGGGCAGTCTTTGGGAGGAGCAGTCTATTCACTTTTGGGAGTAATGTTTATGTTCTTTATAAATGGCATTTCCTATCTTATTTCGGCAGGTACAGAGTTATTGATTCAGATTCCGCATATTGACAAGAAAGCACGAAAAGGCACTCTCCTTCAGGATTTTAAAGACGGTATTTATTTTGTGATGAAGTATGAAGGGATGATTCGGGTAATTGCTATGTCTTTCAGTGTTAATTTTTTATTTGGAATTATCAGACTGCTTTATTTTCATTTATCGGAATGATAGGGCTTGCAGTTTTGTGTGAGCAGTTTTGGATGATTCTCCTGCTGTTTTTCGGAGCATTTGTATTTCAGATTGTATTTAATATGATTATGAATGCAACAGTAATGCAGAGGACTCCTGCGGATAAAAGAGGAAAGGTATCAGCTATGAAGACAACACTTGGAATGGCAATCTCACCATTAGGAAATTTTGTTGGAGGCCTGTTGGGAGAGATTTGGAAGCCGCAGATCATTATTTTGATAAGTGTTTTGCTGTCTGTTGGGATAGTGAGATTTCTTGTGGTACATCCGACTGTGAGAGAATTTTTAAATTATGATGCACAGCAACAGGAATAATCGGTTACCTTTCACAAGACGAAATATATTTTGTGAATATATTTAAATTAATACTTTTATTTTACCGGAAGCTTTGTTATACTATAGAAGTACGCTGCAGTGCCAGAGAGGCTTATTGGCTCGGTCTCGAAATCCGTTGGTTCCAT
>JAGZJD010000103.1 GCA_018365895.1 Lachnospiraceae bacterium
TCACAAAAATCACAAAAAAAGAGCAGGGTACATTTTTCTATATACCTTGCTCTATAAGAGAATACATTTTTAATATCTTAACTTAATGACATTGGGATTGCTACCGTGTCCGAAGATATTTTTGAAAATACAAATAATGAGATGGTATATGAGATTACAAAAGCACTAGTTACAGAATTTGAGAAGACGGCATGTGTGATATTTGATAATAAAGAAGATTTAGAAAGGGAATTGTTTGTACATATTAATTCCTCGCTATATCGATATCAGTATGGAATACAGAGTCTGGATATGCTAAATAGAGATATTATTCGAGAATATCCAGACTTGTTTGAAATTACGAAAATTGTTAGCAAATATCTGGAAAACCAGATTGGTCTTCCGATTCCGGATACAGAAGTGGCTTACCTGGCACTTCATTTTGGAGCACATCTTCCGATATCAAATAATAAAAGCGATAAAATTCGAGTGCTGATTGTTTGTGCAAATGGAATATCAACAGGAAATATGTTAAAAAGAGAGATTATGAAAATGTTCCCGAAAGCAGAAGTGGTGGGAGTGGAAGCTTCATCAAAGATTAAAAATGTGCAGGCAGTGTGCGAGTTGATTGTTACTACGGTAGCTTTTAAAAGTGTTGTTCCAGTTGTACAGGTCCATCCTATTCTGACAGGGAGAGATAAAGAAGTTCTGGCAAGACATTTGAAAAAGGAAGAATTTATGGGAAAAGTCAAGGTGGATGACCTTATGAATATTATTGAGCCATACATTAAAGGAAAAGTGTATGATGAAATTCGAGAGAGTATAGAAGAATATTTGTTTAATTGTAAAAAGGGGATGGAAACAGAAATTAGAGAAAATTATCAAGATTTGAAGAGCGTGGTGGACGACTTGCGAGTGGATATTCACGACGGAAAATATATGTGGACACAGGCATTATGGGAAACAGCAGATTATTTGATACAGAATAAAAGTATTGAATCTGCGTATATAAATAGTATCATTTCTCAGATTCGGTATTATGGTTCTTATATGTTTATTATGCCGAGAGTAATTTTAGCACATTCAAAACCAGAGATGGGAGTGAATCAACTGGACTGTTCTATTCACTTTTTTAGGGAACCTGTGCGATTTTCAGATAAAGATTTGGCAAATGTTGTAATTGTATTGGCTGCAATTGATCAGGAAAGTCACCTGAAATTATTACGAGATATTATTACAATTTTTGGAGAGGACAGTGTTGTAGATGAATTTTTAACTTGCAGCACGAAAACGGAGATACTAGATAAATTTCAAGAAGTTCTAAGAGCTGCAAAAAAGATACAAATAGAATAAATATCAAAAATAGATCGACTGTATGAGTACGATCTATTTTTTTGCAAAAAGAATTGCAAAAAATTGTACACCTATATATCTAGATGCAAAACAATTTGCAATTTATTGGACTTCTATCTGATAAATTGACTTGATATAATACAAACAACAAAACAAGAAAGGGGAGACACAAATGATATCAGAGATGTTGAAATTAGAGAATATCCAGATTATTGAAAGTGCCAAGGATTGGAAAGAAGCAATTCACCTGAGTCTTGAACCACTAGTTAATGGAGGGTATGTTACTGAAAACTATGAAGCAGCAATTATCAAATGTACAGAAGAGTACGGACCATATTATGTATTGGCAGATGATATTGCGTTGATTCATGGAAGGCCAGAAGACGGAGTGCTGGAAAAACAGTTATCCATTACAGTTGTGCGACAACCGATACAGTTTATGAATGATGGTCAAAATGTTCGTGTACTAATTGCACTAGGGGCTAGTGATGCTAATTCTCATATTGATGTAATGAAAGTTTTATCCTTGTTACTGATGGATGAAAGCAAGATTAAAGAACTTGCGGAAGCAACGAGTGAGCAACAAATATATGAAATGTTGACAAAAGCAGAAAGTAATTTGTAGAGAATGAACGGAGGAAAAGAAAATGCTTAAAATATTTGCAGTATGTGGAAATGGGTTAGGAAGTAGTTTTGCATGCCAGATGGCAACAGAAGGAGTTTTAAAAGAGCTAGGTGTAGAGGCTAAGATGGATCACATTGATATCTCAAGTGTAGCGGGACAGAATGCGGACTTGATTATTTCAGGAAAAAATTTTGAAAAACAATTTGAGCGTATTACTTTAAAATGTCCGGCAATTTTTCTTGAGAGATTGGTAGATAAAAATGAAATCAGAGAAAAACTTATTCCAGTGTTAAAAGAAATAAATGCTATTGAATAGTAGGAGGGAGGAAAAAATATGGCAATATTAAATTTCATTATTGAAAATATCTTGACACAGGCTGCGATTATTATCGGATTAATCGCTTTGTTAGGACTTGCATTGCAGAAAAAACCGGTTGGAACAGTTATTTCAGGAACCATGAAAACAATTCTTGGATTTTTGATTTTGTCGGCAGGATCCAGTGTCATGCAGGAGTCACTGTCATACTTCGGTGATGTGTTTAACAAAGGATTTGGCTTAAACGGTCTTAAGAGTGTAGTTGCATCTATTGAAGCAATCAATGGACAGGCGATGGGAAATCTTGGGCTTGGTGGAGAAATCGCTATTTCATTAGCAGGAATTTTTATTGTAAATATTATTCTTGCAAGATTTACTCCTTTTAAATACATTTTCCTTACTGGACAAGCACTGCTTTGGGAATCAACGATTTGTGTTGTATTTGCTTGGGCATTGGGACTAAAAGGAATTCCTCTGATTTTGGTATCTAGTGTTGTAGGTGGTGCATTTGCAACTTTGATGCCGGCAATGGCGCAGCCGATTCTTAGAAAAATAACTGGCGGTGATGATATTGCACTTGGGCATTTCTGCACATTTGGATATATATTTGCAGCTCTGGTATCTAAATTGGTCGGTGACAAGTCGAAATCTTGCGAAGAATTAAAACTTCCAAAAAGTGTAGAATTTCTTCAGGATACATACTTATCTGTTATGGTTGTAATGATACCTTTCTATTTAATTGTTGCAGCTATTGCAGGACCTAAAGCAAGTGCAGAGTTTTGTGGAGATACGAACTATATGGTATTTGCATTTTTACAGGCAATGCAGTTCGTTGTAGGGTTATATATTTTACTTTCAGGTGTTCGACTCTTATTGGCAGAAATTGTTCCAGCATTTCAGGGAATTTCTCAGAAATTGGTTCCAAATGCAAAACCAGCATTAGATTGTCCTGTATTGTTTCCATATGCACCAAACTCAGTCATCATGGGATTCGTATTTACTACTATTGGTTCAATGATAGGTATGCTGATAACAAGTATTCCGTCACTTGGACTTCCTATGGTAATTCCAGGAGTTATGAGTAACTTTTTTGCTGGTGGAACAGCTGGTATTTTTGCAAACCAAACGGGAGGACGCAGAGGCGTTATCATCGGATGTATCGCACACGGTATTTTCATTATTATTCTTCCGGCACTGCTTTGTCCAATGCTTGCAGAAATCGGTTTCCAGAATATCACATGTACAGATGTGGATACAGTAGTGACCGGATTTGTATTTATGGCTGTTAAAGCGATTGCAGGAATCTTCTAAATCTATAGAAAAGAGGGATTGAGATGTTTTTGTTTGGAAAAAAGAAGGAAAAGAAAGAAAAAAACATTGAAGTAAATATTAAAGTTAACAAAGATGAGCTGATTGCGGAAGCAAGTGAAAAGATACAAGAACTTGAAGGATTATCTGGGGAGCAGAGAGTTCCCTTGTTAAATCAAATAGGAGCTTTGTATTATCAAGCGGAAGAGTTAGAAAGCGCGATCAAATACTATGAAGAAAGCCTGTCTATAAAAAAGGAAATGGGGAAAAGTTACACTGATTTAATGTCGCTTTACAATAAGAAACGTCAGCAGGCAGCAGAAAATAGAAATGATGAGCAGATGAACTACTATATGCAGAAAGTTCAAGAAATGATGCAAATGTCAAAAGATATGCTTCGTGGGAAAATGTAAATATAAAGATTAAATAGAAAGAAGGAAGAAAGATGTATAAGAATTTAATTGAAATGTTTAAAGAAAATGAAGGAAAAGGAGCAATAGGGTCATTTAACTTGCACTGTTTTGAGATGGTTCCGGCAATGATTAAAGCGGCAGAGAAGCTGAATGTTCCAGTTATTCTTCAAACTTCTTTGGGGACAGCTGAATATATTGGATTTGAACCATTGATTGCAGCGGTAAAAGCTATAGCTGAAACTTCCAGCATTAATGTTGCATTACATATGGATCACTGTAAAGATATTGATGCATTAAAACATGCAATTGATTGCGGATATTCTTCAGTTATGTATGATGGTTCAGCTCTTCCGCTGGAAGAAAATATTGCAAACACGAAAATCGTTGTCGAGTATGCACATGCCAAAGGAGTATCTGTAGAAGGAGAAGTCGGTTCTATTGGCGGAGCGGAAGACGGAGTAGTTGTTGACAAAGATGCTGCAATGTACACAAAGCCAGAAGATGCATTACGCTTTGCCTCTGAAACAGGAGTAGACGCGTTGGCAGTTTCTATTGGAACGACACATGGACAGTATAAATCAAAAGCAAAGATTAACTATGAATTGTTAGAAGAATTGAAAGCAAAACTTGGGGATACCGGTTTGGTACTTCATGGGGGAACAGGAGTATCTGACGAAGACATGAGGAGACTTGCAAGAGAAGGGATGAAAAAGATCAATGTAGGAACAGAATTAAATAAATCTTATATTGAGGTGGTAAGCAAGACATTTACTGCAGAAGGGGTAACACCATTGACCTCGCTGAGAACCCTTCTTGGACCTGCAAATGATCGAATTGCGGAAATTGTAACTGAAAAAGCAACTCTATTTAGACTATAGACAAGAAGAAACAGGCTTATGAAAAATATTATTTTTCATAAGCCAAAAACAATATGGGAGAATTATTATGCAAAAATGTATGATATTACTTGCAGGTTATCCGGCAACAGGAAAAAGCTATATGTGTCGCAAAATACAGGAACGATACCCTGGGTTTATTAGTGTTAATCAGGATGAGATAAAAGAACAGAAGTGGGATGAATATGGCTTTGATAATTTGGAAGAAAAAAGCAGACTTGAGCAGAGGGCATGGGAAGAATATTATGCCTCCTTAGAACAAAATATGGAAGAGGAAAATCTTTTGATTTCAGATTATCCATTTAGCGATAAACAAAAAACTAGATTGGAAGAATTGTCAACCCGATATGGATATAGTGTGATTACAATTCGTGCTATAGGAAATATCGATCAGTTGTACGAAGTGTCGCGTATGAGAGATTTGGATCAAAGCAGACATCTTGGTCATATGGTCAGTAAGTATCACAAGGGGGATTCGATGGAAGATCGTTCTAAGGCAGATTGTCTGGTGTCGTATGAAGTATTTAAAGACAGATGTTTGCATAAAGGATATGACACCTTTCAATTAGGAGAGCTGATTCAAGTCGACGCCTCAGATTATAATCAGATTGATTACCAAGCCATTCTCAATCGAATTGGTGAGATTTTTTTAGCACCTCAATCGAAATTACATCAAGATTAAATCAAATCTAAACCGTCCTTCTTTATGATGTAAATAACATCAGAGAAAGGGCGGTGTTTTTATTCACATAGGTAATCGAGACTATATTTAACTCGCAGGAAGGAGGAACAGTAACCAGGAGAGTTATGATTTTATTGTTAAATGATGAAGATTGACGAAAACTTGATTTTTCGTGTACAATTGCTTATAAAGAAAATAATAAATTTGCAATTGTTACTTGCTGGTAACTTAAATGTTAATATGCGTTGCTTGCAGCAACGTGGAATTCCTCATACAATATTTTTAGAAAATAAAAAAGGAGGACATTTATAATGTTAAATGAAAACATTAAAGCAATCAGAAAATCAAAAGGACTTTCACAACAAGAACTTGCTATTAAATTGAATGTGGTACGGCAAACAATATCGAAATGGGAGCAAGGAATGTCGGTTCCTGACTCTGATATGCTGATTTCCATATCAGAGGTTCTAGAAACCCCTGTTAGTATTTTACTTGGAGAAACTGTTGTTGAAACTAAGGTCAGTGATTTAGAAGTAATTTCAGAAAAACTGGAGATTATAAATTTACAACTCGCACAAAAGAAGATTGCAAGACGAAAAATTATTCAAGGATTACTTATTACATTGTGTGCAGTTATCGTAATAATTT
>JAGZJD010000104.1 GCA_018365895.1 Lachnospiraceae bacterium
ACGGATTATTTTACATTCAGAAAAGAGAATGAAAATATAGCGGATAAAGTGGTATTTACAGGAATGATTGACGAGTATTTCGGATATCAACTGGGAGCACTGGAATACCGTTCTGTACGTTTTGAAACAGAGGTTCTGGATACAGATAATTATCAGGGAAATGCTGTGGTAAATTATACAGACCGAGAAGTTCCTTACACAAGAATTATTGAACATAAACACTTTGAATTTGGAAAACAGGAGAAAACCGTTATTTCCAGAGAATATTCTTCAGAATGGAAGGTGGGAATGGAGCCTTATTATCCTGTGAATAACGAGCAAAATAATGCACTGTTTGAGAAATACAGAGAATTAGCTGAAAAGGAAACGAATGTGATATTTGGCGGACGCCTTGGTAATTATAAGTATTATGACATGGATAAGGTTGTGGAAGCTGCGCTTCAGACGGCAGAAAAAGAATTAAAGTAAAATATTTTAGGAAAGAGACAATGAACTGTTTTAAGACGTTGTCTCTTTGTTTATGAAAAAATTTTGAGTTCCTGCAAAAAGCATTTTCGCAAAATAAAGAAAATAATCAATTGACAATATATATATATATATATATAATGATTAGGGATTTTATTTAGCTAGTAAAATTGAGATTATAGAAATATTTTGTGAAAAGAGGAGAAAAGGAATGGAGTCGCTTTATATTGTAATGCCAGCTTATAATGAAGAAAAGAATATAAAAAAAGTAGTAAAGCAATGGTATGCTGTTTTAGATGGAAAAGCAGAAAATTCAAAATTGGTGATTGCAGATAGCGGGAGTACAGATAGAACTCATGAAATTTTGACAGAATTACAGAAAGAATATCCTAAAATTGAAATTTTAGAAGATACAGAACAATATCATGGTCCTAAGCTAATTGCTCTTTATGATTATGCGATAAAAAATAAATGCGATTATATATTTCAGACAGATTCTGATGGTCAAACAAACCCCGATGAGTTTGCCGCTTTTTGGAATATGAGAAAAGAATACAGTGGTGTGTTTGGAAATAGAACAGTAAGAGGAGACGGGAAGGACAGAGCTTTTGTAGAGAAAGTAGTTTGTTTCTTGCTAAGAATGTATTTTGGAGTGAAGGTTCCAGATGCAAATGCTCCATTTCGTTTAATGAAAACAGATGTTGTAAAAAAATATCTCTATAAAATACCATATAATTACAATTTGCCTAACATTATGCTGGTTACATATTATGCTTATTGCGGCGAAAAATTATTTTTTCATGAAATATCTTTTCAATCACGTCAGGCAGGTATAAACTCAATCAATATTCCTAAAATAGTTAAGATTGGATGGAAAGCTTTAGGGGATTTTCATAGTTTTAGGAAGGAAATGAAAAATGAATTTAAAAGAAAAAATTGAGGAATATAAAGACGTTCTTCCTTATTTATTTTTTGGAGTGTGCACAACGTTTGTAAATGTAATAGGATATTGGATTTGTGCATACTTATTGAAATTTGGATTGATGCCCAGTACAATTATAGCGTGGTTTTTAGCGGTGTTATTTGCTTATATTACAAATCGTAAATGGGTATTTAAAAGTAATGCGCAAAGCAGAAGCGAAATCGGAAGAGAGGCATGTTATTTCTTTCTTTGTCGATTAACGACAGGAGTTGTGGACTGGGGAAGCATGTTCCTATTTGTTAGTATTCTGCATTTAAGTGATATTTTCAGTAAATTTGTTGCAAATATTATCGTAATACTGTTGAATTATATTGCGAGTAAATGGGTTATATTTAAAAAAAGGGAAAAGAAATAGTGATGGAAAAAACGAAAAAGAAAAGAAGCTTGATAAGCAGCAATCAAGAAAATATTATAGCGTTTTTAGTATCAACTGTAATAGCTTTTTTTTTCTTATTAAAGAGTTGGCAGCATCCATGGTTAAACATGGAGACAGGAACTGACTCAAGTGTATTTAAAACAATAGCGATGATGATGGAAAAAGGCTATATGCCATACAGAGACTCGTTTGACCATAAAGGACCTCTTTTATATATATTGAATTGGATAGGGGGTAAAATTTCAAGTTATGGTGGAATATGGGTAATTGAGCTGATATTTTTTGCAGTCACGATTTTTATGATTTATAAAATTGCGAGATTATCATGTAGAGGCAATTCTGCAATTGTGGTAATGCTTATTTCTATTTCATTGTTGTTTGGATATTTTGAAGGCGGGAATTTTACAGAAGAATATGCAATGCCATTTTTAGCCATTGGAATTTTTATTTTTATTGATTATCTAAAAAATAAAAAAATATCCATGATGAGATTAATTCTTTCAGGATTTTCTTGCGGAGCAGTTTTATTATTACGTCCCAATATGATTGCTGTGTGGGTGACTTTTTGTATTGTGATATTTGTTATTCATATATGGAACAGAAACTGGAAAGAATTAGGAAATATGATAGTAGGATTTTCTATGGGCGTCCTGTTGATTGTTTTACCGATTCTTATATGGCTGGCAATTAATCAGAGTTTGCTTCCGTTTTGGGAAGATTATATTCTGTTTAATACACAATATACATCTGAAGAAGGAAGTAGAGCGTTATTTTCTGCGAAGTGTGATGCTTTTTTCAGCTTTTTAAATACTTCTGTATGTATAGTCGCTTTTTTTAGTATGTTGTATCATTGTAAAGAAAAAAATAAAATTTTAAATGGAACGTATTTGGCATATATGATTGTGAATTTATTGCTTATATGTATGTCCGGAATGGTTTATCTTCATTATGGAATGATAATTGTTCCGATGGTATCGTATCCTTTAAGTTTAATTTTTTCAGATATAGAAGATATTGAAATAAACAGTGTTTCAAAAGTAATCAGCATACTTATATCTATATACGCATTAAGTAATATAATACTTCCAAATTGGATTGAAACAGTAAAAGGTTTACCAAATACTTATGAAAATAGAAAAGATTGTAATATTTCAGATACAACAATGACAATAGCGAAGATTGTAGAGGAAAATACAGGGGAAAGTGAGAAAATTTCAGTATATGGAAACTGGGATTTTATATATGTTCTTACAAATCGAACACATGCAACAAGGTATTCTTATCAATTTCCGATTGCAGAAGTAAAACCGGAAATAATGGAAGAATATATAAGCCAAATGGAAGATGAGCAACCACCGATTGTTGTGATACAGGCTGGATACAAGGATGATAATATTAGTAGCTTTTTAGAAGATAATGAATATGAGTTGATTTGGTCTGAAAATAAAGAAACAATGGATAAGGCGCTTGTTTATATGAGGTAAAGGGAACTACGGGAAATCCGTAGTTCTTTTTTGATTTTAAGATGAATTTTAGTGTCGATTTGTTAAAATGGATTAAAAAACTCTAGTATTAAAATGGAAAATATGCTATGATGAGTAACAGAAAATACAAGATATAGTATAGGGTGAAATTAAAGGAGTACTGAAATGAAGGATTATATTAATCAGGCGATGAAGGGATTTTCTGAAGAAGAATATGCTGTCTGTAAATTGGAACAGGGGTATGAACGGTTAAAAAAGGCAGATATGACCGAAGAAGATATTTTGCAGGCGTTAATGAAGGCTGCTGTAGAGCTGACGCAGGAAACGGAGCCCAAATGGGAATATATTGGTGCCCGTTTTTTGTATATGAAATTTGAGAAAAGATTGAAACGGGAATTAGAAAAAAGGGGAATAAAAGATTTTTATGAGAAAATTCAATATCTTACAAAAGAAGGACTGTACGGCAATTATATTTTAGAGCATTATTCAAAAGAGGAAATTCTGGAAGCGGAAGGTTATATCAAAGCAGAGCGCAATGGTTTGTTTAATTATTCTGGATTGGATTTGCTTCTCAATCGTTATGTTATTCAGACTCATGACCACATTAAATTGGAGACACCTCAGGAAATGTATATGGGAATTGCACTTCATCTGGCAATGAAAGAAAAAAAGGATAAAATGAAGTGGGTGAAGAAGTTTTATGACATGCTTAGTAAGCAGGAAGTAACTATGGCTACACCTACTTTGTCAAATGCAAGAAAACCATACCATCAGCTTTCCAGTTGTTTTATTGATGTTGTTCCCGACAGCTTGGAGGGGATTTACAGAAGCATTGATAATTTTGCAAAAGTGAGCAAGTTCGGCGGCGGTATGGGAATGTATTTCGGAAAGGTGAGGGCAACAGGCAGTACCATTCGAGGATTTGAAGGCGCAGCAGGAGGTGTGATTCGTTGGATACGTCTTGTCAATGATACAGCGGTGGCAGTAGACCAGTTAGGTGTAAGACAAGGGGCTACAGCAGTGTATTTAGATGTATGGCATAGAGATTTACCAGAATTCTTGCAGCTTCGTACCAATAACGGAGATGAGAGAATGAAAGCTCATGATATTTTTCCGGCAGTATGTTATCCGGATTTGTTCTGGAAAATGGCAAAAGAGGATTTAAATCAGAACTGGTATTTAATGTGTCCCCATGAAATTTTTATGGTGAAGGGATGGCGTTTGGAAGATTGCTATGGGGAAGAATGGGAAGAAAAGTACAGACAGTGTATAGAGGACGATAGAATTGAAAAACGTTGCATTACTTTGAAAGAAATTGTGCGTATGGTTTTAAAATCAGCAGCGGAGACAGGGACTCCTTTTACATTTAACAGAGATACGGTAAATCGAACAAATCCCAATGGGCATAAAGGAATGATTTATTGTTCCAACCTGTGTACAGAGATTGCTCAGAATATGCAGGAAGTGGAAAGTGTTTCCACAGAAATTAAGACAAAAGATGGAGAAAGCATCGTTGTTACAACTACAAAACCAGGTGATTTTGTAGTTTGTAATCTGGCAAGTCTTTCACTGGGACATCTTCCCGTAGATGATAAAGAGTATATGAAGGATATTATAGAAACGGCAATAAGAGCACTTGATAATGTTATAGATTTGAATTTTTATCCTGTGCCTTATGCACAGATTACGAACCAGAAGTATAGAGGAATTGGTCTTGGCATAAGCGGATATCATCATCTTTTGGCAAAGAAGAACATTCTCTGGGAAAGTCAGGAACACTTAAAATTTGCAGATGAACTGTTTGAAATGATAAACTATTTTGCTATTTTGGCAAGTACAGATTTGGCAGAAGAAAAAGGGGTTTATCGATTTTTTGAAGGCAGTGACTGGCATACAGGTGCATATTTTACAAAACGGAATTATGTGTCAAAAGAGTGGCGGGAATTAGAAGATAAAGTAAGAAATACAGGTATGCGAAATGGTTATCTTTTGGCTGCTGCACCTACCAGCAGTACCAGTATTTTAGCAGGAACAACGGCAGGTCTTGACCCTGTTATGAAGAAGTTTTTTATGGAAGAAAAGAAAGGAAGTATGCTGCCCAGAGTAGCCCCTGACTTGTCGGTGGATACTTACTATTATTATCAGAATGCCCATAATATTGATCAGAGATTTAGTGTCCAATCCTGTGGTATCAGGCAGAGGCATATTGATCAGGCACAGAGCTTAAACCTTTATATTACAAATAATTATACGTTGCGTCAGCTTTTTGACTTGTACGTGGAAGCGTGGGAAGCAGGAGTAAAAACGATTTATTATATCAGAAGTAAATCCCTTGAGGTAGAAGAATGTGAAAGCTGTGCTTCATAGAAAGAAGGAGAATGAGATGGCAGAATTAAAGAAAAAACCACTGTTTAATCCGGAAGGAGAAACAGATGTGCGTTTTCGCAGGATGATTGGCGGAAATACTACGAACTTAAATGATTTCAATAATATGCGCTATGGCTGGGTGAAGGACTGGTATCGCCAGGCAATGAATAATTTTTGGATACCGGAGGAAATTAATCTTTCTCAGGATAGAAAAGACTATGGAAAACTTTTAGAAAAAGAGCGTCAGGCTTATGATAAAATTTTAAGCTTTCTTGTATTTTTAGACTCCATTCAGTCTGCAAATTTACCTTGTATTGGAGAGTATATTACGGCAAATGAAATAAATTTATGTCTTTCTATTCAGACTTTTCAAGAGTGTGTGCATAGTCAAAGTTACAGTTATATGCTGGATACAATTTGCAGTCCGGAAAAGCGTAATGAAATTTTATATCAGTGGAAAACAGATGATCCTTCAGACAGGAAACGAAGCTCTTGTGGATACAGGATATGTGTGGGTGACAAACGAGAATATGGAAGATG
>JAGZJD010000105.1 GCA_018365895.1 Lachnospiraceae bacterium
GACAGTGCATAATCACGTACACTGAGATGATGTTCATCGGCAGGAAGAGGAGTAACCTGAAAAGTGCCCCCGCATTTGAAAGCAAGACCTCCGGAAATCACTCCCATCCATTTACGAAGACTTACTGCAACATAATCAACATCAGCAAAGCATCCGGATGGTGAAAGAGCAGTGTGAGTAGTATCCTGCATGACAGTTACACCGTGACGTCTACATTTTCTGACAAACTCAGGGTCAAAAGTAGAAAATCCATAATAACCGGTAATGAGAAGAAAACTGATTTTATCGATCAAAGTTTCATCAAATTGCGGTACAAGATGTTCGTCTACATCATAATAGTAGATTTCATAGTTTGCTTTGACGAAACAACCAGTTACTGTTTCACAGGTGTAAGATGGCAGATAGGCTACCCGTCTCTGATCAGTTAGCATAGAGTCTTGCAAACAGTAATAAATGGCACATCGTCCTGACATTAAATGTTTCATGTCTGTGGCTGATGGACACATTCTGATTGCATAATTTGTTTCTGCTCCTGATGTTTCTTCATACGGAAAAAATCCTCCAATTTCCATAAATATTACCTCCTTTGTATTTATATATTCTTTATGAAGAAAGAGTATCCATAAAATCCTGCCTTTTTGCTGGTGGCAGAAGATCCATAGCAAGGTAAGAAGAAATTAAGTTAACCATTGCTATCGGAAGAGTTAATGAATTATAAAAAATCTCAGTTTTGGTTTGGCAGATCAATATATATTGACTAAAAGGTACAGCTGGAGAAGAATGGTCATCTGTGATAGTGAGTATAGAAGCACAACTTTTTTCTGCTTTTTTTGCAATACTTTCCATAGGAAAATAATATTTTGGAAAAGAAAAGAAAATTACCATGTCATCTTCATTCAATGATTCCAGTTGCTTTTGAGTATCGGCAATATCTTCAAGATCTACAAGAGATACATTCAAAAATAAAAGCCTCATTCGAAATGCAAGAAATTCACCTGGAATCTTAGAAATATCGTGGGCAAATATGAAGATTCGTTTTTTTTCTTTTATTGTTTTACATATGTTTGCAATATCATCAAGATTGAGAGTTGAGAAAAAATCGGAAGCTGCTTTTATCTCCGTATTACATATATTTAAAAGAAGTGCCGCTTTTTCTGATTCATTCGGACATGTGTTTGTCGGTATATTATAGTCAGATGCTGAAACTTTTTGAATCATATGTTGTGTATAATTACGAAATTCATCTTTCAATTCTAAAAAACTGTTACAGCCTACTTTCTGACAAAAACGAAGAAGGGTAAGTTCTGAAGATGAAGTGTTGTGGCTTAACTGTGCGAGCGTTATATAACAAATATCTCCCGGATTTGATGTCATGTAATCTGCAATACTTTTTTGTTTTCTTGTAAACTGCGGATATAGTTCTTTAATTCGATCTAAAATATTCATAGAAATCTCCTTTAAGTAAAGAAATATTTATCTTGCAAAATATAAAGTAAATACTTTACTTTTTGTATTATATCATGTATAGTTTAAAATATAAAGTAAAGTATGCACTTTATTTACAAAAATTTGTACTGAGGGCAGAAATGTATTAAAGTGACAGAAAATTCAACAAAAGGAGGAATGAAGTACCTATGAAAAAATTATTTGAAAAACATTTTGAGGGAACATGGACGGTTATATTTTTAATCTGTTTCTTTTTTATCATGATTCCTTTTCCTTTTTTCTACAGTGAGACATACATCCCATCCCTTGGTGGTGTTCCATCTTATGTGTATGGATGGTTGATCAATGCAGCAGTTGTATTTGCTCTGATCGGTGTATATTACAAAATGTGTATGAAGAGAAAAGAGTATCATGTGTATGATGAAGAAAATGCAGACGATAAGAAGGAGGAGCAGAAATAATGGGAGCAGCAGTACAACCATCACCAGGACCATTTTATACTGTCCTGATTATTTATCTTGGAGTTATGGCATTTATCGGCTGGTATGCAAGTCGTAAAACTTCCAGTTTAGGAGACTTTTTCGTCCTCAGCGGAAAAGCAGGAGCAATCGTTAGTGGTATTGCATATTTTTCTACACAATTTTCTATGGGAACATTTCTTGGAACACCGGGAACAATCTATGGAGTTGGATATGCGGGGATGGCAATTTCCATACCAGGAGCAGTATTTTGTATGATCCTTCCGGCAATTTTAATGGGAAGAAAGTTAGTTACATTAGGACATGAATACGGTTTTCTTACAATGGCAGACTATCTGTCAGATCGTTACCATTCTAAAAAAATGGGCGGTATTCTTGGAGTCATGATGCTGTTCTTCTTAATCCCAATGATGGGAGCACAGATCATCGGAGCAGGTGTTATTGTTCATGTATTTACAGGTCTTCCGGAGTGGGTAGGCGTTGTAGGAATGGGAATTGTAGTAATCCTCTATTGTATGACCGGCGGGATGAAAGGTGCTATGATGACAGACGTAATTCAGGGCTCACTTATGATTGCAACTGCAGTTGTTACATTTGTTGTATCAATTGTAATGGGTGGAGGTTTTGAAAATATTAACAATACATTGCAGGGAATGAATGAAGCATATCTTACCTTCCCGGGAGCAAATGGTTATATGCCATGGGCTTATTATGTGTCAAATATTGTACTATGGGCGTTCTTTACAATGGGACAGCCACACTTATTTACAAAGTTCTTTACAATGAAAGATCATAAGACGATGTTCAAGGCAATTTTCCTTGGAACAGCCGGAATGTTAGTATCTGCAACTTTGATTGAATGGGCGGGAGTTAATGGTATTGCATCTATCCAGGGGATTGAAAAGGCAGATCAGATTGTACCGATGATTCTTCAGAGAGGTTTAAATCCGTTCCTGGCTTCTATCTTTATTGCAGGTATTGTTGCAGCTGGAATGTCTACTATTGATGGAATTCTTGTTACAACAACCGGAGCGGTTACAAGAGATATTTATCAGAAAATTATTAATAAAAAAGCAGATGATAATAGTGTTATGAAAATGTCTAAGGTAGTAACAGTGTTAATTGGTATTATTGTAATCTGTTTTGGTGTATTCCAGCCTGGAAGTATTTTCGAAATCAATCTTTTTGCTTTTTCAGGAATGGCAATTTTTGTAGTACCGGTTTTATTTGGAATGTACTGGAAAAAATCAACAGCGACAGGAGCAATCGCATCAATCGTAGTAGGTGTTATCGCACTTCTCGCATTTACATTAGTTCCGGAAGTAAAAGCGCTGGCATTTGGATTCCACGCATTGTTCCCTGCAACAATTTTAGGTTCTGTTACAATGATTATCACTAGCTTATTGACACAGAAACCACCTCAGGAAACAATTGATCGTCATTTTCTTGTTTTTAATAAATAGAGGTTTTAAGGAGGAATAGTTATGTATTTGGGAAAAATGACAACCTTACAGGCAAAAGAAGCCTTTGAGAAAGATCCCATTATTGTGATTCCGGTAGGAAGTACAGAGCAGCATGGAACACAGAGTGCTCTTGGAACAGACTACATGGTTCCGTCTTATATTGCGGATCATATTGCGGATATGGATAATGTAATTGTAGCTCCAAGTGTAAATTATGGAGTTTGCCCGTATCATTTGAGTTTTGAGGGAAGTGTAAATATCGGATATGAGGGACTATATATGGTTCTTCACGGAATTATGGATTCTTTAATGCAGCACGGTGCAAAGAGATTTCTTGTATTAAACGGACATGGTGGAAATACTCCATCTATCGATAGAGCAGCGTTAGAAGTTTATCACAAAGGCGGCATCTGTGCACAGATTGACTGGTGGAGTCTGGTAGCGCAGCTTGATAGTAAATACAATGGGGGACATGGTGATATTCTGGAAACAGCAGTTATGATGGCAATTGATCTGGAATCTGTACATATGGAACTTAGTCAGCCAATGAATCCACAGCACCCGACAGAAAATGTAAAGGCTGCATATATTCAGGCAGTGGACTATAAGGGAGGAATCGTACGCCTTGTAAGAGATACAAAAGAGATTGCACCAAGTGGCTGGTTTGGACCGTTTGATCCAAAAGAAGCCACCGTGGAATTAGGGCAGGGTGCATTAGACCTTTCAGTAGAATATGTTCGTGGCTTTATTGATGAATTTCGGAAAATTAATTAAGTTTTTCTGAGGTAAGTTTGAGAAATTCTTTCATTGCTTGGCTGAAATATTTTCCGGATTTCCAATAAAAGAACAGATTTCTACAGCTGAGTTTAGAATCTAACTTATAGTAAACTACATTAGGATGGGAAGGAACTTGTCGGATCAGAGTATCGCTGATGAAAGAAATTCCCATTCCTGAACAGGTAATATTATAAGAAGTCATTTGCTGGTCAAGTTCAAATAATATGTGAGGTGTGATGTTTTGCTTTTGCAAAATATCCATAGCACGTTTTCTTGTATCGTTGTCCGGTTTTAACAGAATAAAAGAATCGTGTTCGAAAAAACTCAGAGGAACAGATTCAATGGATTCATTTAAAAAGGAACCGTCTCTTATCATATCTGTAGAGATTTGATAAGAGGTGGTTTTTTTTGCAGAATCTAAATGTTTCGGAACAGCAAGAAGAAGATGCTCTGTATGGTAATGGCTGTGAGAGAATATTTCTTCATCCAATATACAATTATCAATCATAAAGTCAATTTTCCCGTTTCTTAAGAGCTCAGAAAGTTCAGAAGTGTTTTCTTCAATCAGTTTTATCTTTACAAGAGGAAAACGCTTGGAAAATTCGCTCATCAGAGGTGGAAGTACCCAAGAAGAAAAAAGCGTACTTCCGCCGAGGATCAGATTACCGGTTTTCAATCCATCCCAATCGTTGACAAAGTTAGAAAATTCGTGTTCTAAAGAATAAATATGTTCTATATATTGGATATATTTTTCACCGCATTCTGTAAGAGTTAATGGCTTTGTACTTCTGTCAAAGACAGGAGCGCCTATTTTCTTTTCAATCCGTTTTACAGTAGCACTCAAAGAAGGTTGAGAAATAAATAATTTTTTTGCAGCTTTGGAAAAACTTTTTTCTTTATAAACAGTATATATGTATTCCATTCCTTGAAACATGATTTCAACTCCTAACATAACTATAAAGTTATAATTATAATAAAAATATATGTATTTGATTATATTTTAATAGGAAGATACAATAAAATCAATAAGAAAATCTATCGTTGGAGGAAATGAAAAAATGGATGAGCAAAAAAAAGATTATCGTGTGGAACAGGATTCAATTGGAACGAAAGATGTTCCTAAATCGGTGTATTATGGTGTTCAGTCACTTCGTGCGGCTGAAAATTTTCATATTACAGGATTAAATATGCATCCGGAAATTATCAATAGTCTTGCATACATTAAAAAGGCAGCTGCAATTACAAACTGTGAGGTCGGTATTTTAGATAAAACAATCGCAGATGCAATCGTAAAAGCATGTGATGAAATTTTAAAAGGAAAACTACATGATAACTTTATTGTAGATCCGATTCAGGGCGGAGCCGGAACATCTTTAAATATGAACGCCAATGAAGTAATTGCGAATCGTGCGATTGAAATACTTGGTGGAAAAAAGGGAGATTATTCTATTGTTAATCCGAATGACCATGTAAACTGTGGGCAATCTACAAACGACGTAATTCCGACAGCAGGAAAAATGACTTCACTTCGCCTTTTGAAAAATTTAAAATGTGAGTTAGAACTTTTATATGAGGCACTTTGCAAAAAAGCGGAAGAATTTGATCATGTTATTAAAATGGGACGTACACAAATGCAGGATGCTGTACCGATTCGTCTTGGACAGGAATTCGGTGCTTATGCAGTAGCAATACAAAGAGATATTCGTCGTATGGATAAAGCGATGGATGAGATGCGAGCTTTAAATATGGGAGGTACTGCTGTAGGAACCGGTATTAATGCAGATAAAAACTACCTAAAGAGAATCGTTCCGAATATTGTAGAAATATCAGGTATGGATTTTATTCAGGCGTTTGATTTGATTGATTCTACACAGAATCTGGATCCATTTGTTGCTGTTTCAGGGGCAATCAAAGCATGTGCAGTGACATTATCTAAGATTGCAAATGACCTCCGCCTTATGTCATCAGGAC
>JAGZJD010000106.1 GCA_018365895.1 Lachnospiraceae bacterium
ATAGTTTTCTTTTCCTTGAAAAAGAATTTCCTAAACTATATGACTGCTTATATTCATCTGAAACAATTAATTTATTTGTTCGTTTTAAAATTTGTGATAATAACTTAATATTTTTTATAAAATCAGACCTCGCTATAAATTTAATATCTATAGCGAGACTGCATTTTTTTACCTATTGTCAAGTGTTTTTATTAAATTTTCTATATTTTCTTAAGTTGACGACATTGGTCGCCCGGCAGAAAATTATTCAATATTCATTTCTATACTTCCTGTGAAATTATCACATTCAATGCCTATATAATTACCGCCATCTGGAAGCGTAAGTGTATTGCTGTATGTTCCGGTAGTTTCAATTAATGTAACTGGTTCATCAGCTCCCGAAATCCAAAATACCTTTGCGGTACCGTCTATAACTTCTAATGTACAAGTGACAGATATATCGTTTCCTGCTTCTCGATTTATTGAAGTTCCCCCAAACAAATATTCTGTATTTGAAAAATCTTTATAGTCAGCTTGATATGTTCCTGTATAATCATCAATTCCTTTTTCTTTGGTTCCTTTCAAAGATAAATTTCCAGTAAGTTCTATGGAACCTGCGGATTGAACAATATTATTGTAATAGTCAAGAATTTCATCTTTAGTACAGCCGGATAGTACCAAGCTTCCAAAAAGAATTATCAATAAAGGTAGCTCCATTTTCTTCATGGAAATTATCACCAACCTTTCTTTGGAGCAGCTTTTTTAGCCTTTTTCTTTACTTGCTTAGGTTCTCTTTCTTTCATACACAAAATCAATACGGCAGAAATACCAACGACAAGGGCAAGGCTACAAAGACAAATAACAATATTCCAGTGTACCGCTTCATCATAGTTACGATAGCCAACCATTCCAAGGCTCGCCGTAATAGGATAAAGATTTGCCAATGTCATACTACCTGCTGCAAACATTCCTCCATATCCATATACAAATGCAACGATAACGCCAATTAAAAAGCTACCCGCTGCTCGACAAGTAATTACTATAATAGGTAATACTGCAAGGTAAAGAAAGAAATTCACTGCTGTGATTTGCAGTACAGCTTTTATTGCTAATGGAATATTAAAGCCCGGAAATCCCACAAAAAATTCTGCAATGATTGTAAACAGGCTACAAACCAAACCAAGTACAATAGATAGCAAAGCACAAACAATCAACTTTCCTGTGAGCAACCGCTTAAAAGAAATCGGTACAGTCAGAATGTTTTTCAATGTATCGTCGGTCTGTTCTCGGGAAATTATGTGCCCAGTAATTAAACTAATACACATAGGGAAAATCATTGACATATTATTTTTGATAACCTGTTCTGTAAGGTATGCAAAATCCCATACCGAACCGTCGTTAGCCATAGAAGTAAACAAGGTCAATAGAACGGAAAGAAGCATAAGAGCAACCCCCGCCCAAAGGATATGATACCTCTTTAACTTGTAAAATTCCGTTTTAACAATACGAGCCATTTTTACTCCCCCCTTTGTTTGTATAATTTATCAATTAACAAAAAGGAAATAACCGCCATAATTCCAAGTATTAATACTACTTGAAAAGTTGAGGGAATTAGTCCTTTCATTTGCTGTAAGTCCATTTTAATTCCATGTGCTACCATATTTCCTGCACTCCAAAATGTAGTCAATGGCGTAGGCAAAAGCCATAATATTGTTTTAGGAAGTACGTCAAACAGTGCTGTTGCACTCATATTAAGTACGCTATAAAACACGCATAGCAGAATTGAGCAAATATAGGTCTTGCTAAAAAAGACAACAATAACAATCAACGGCAATGTACCCGCTGTAATAAAAATCCCTGTTTCAACAGCTAAAAATAGCTTATAACCAATCCTGTAGACTTCTAAAGTGCTTATACCGCAAAGAATTGTTGCAATAGTGGAAGCTACACAAAAGATAATTCCAAACAGAAATAATACCAGTATTTTAGCAAGCACCATTTGTGTACTGGTAACGGGTATTGCACGCAGATTTTTGAAAGTGTCATTGTCGCGTTCCATAAAGAATAACATAGCAGCAATAACACCAATAATACATGGAAGTAAAAATTGTATACCATAGCCAAGTACCATATTGAAAAGTCCGTCAAACGCGTCTGCCTTATCAGTGTATCGTTCTATTATGGAAGGCGTTGTCATTAAATAAGTCAGTGGAATAGGAAACATAAAAGCTGCTAAAATAATCAACGGAATGAATTTTTTTCTTTTCAGTTTCAAAAATTCACACTTAATCAGTTTAAGCAATTCCCTCACCCCCAGTTACACGCTTGAAATAATCTTCAAGGCTTTCCTCACAAGTATGGGCTTCAGATACCTCCAATCCGTTTTCTACAAAGGCGGTAACAATTTTTCCCACTGGCATATCAAGATTATGTAACCGTAGATTATGGTCGTCCTGTATGGAAAAATTACTATCATGGAAATCACGTTCTAAAATCCTTGCTGCCTGTGCCGTATCAGAAACAGTAAAGCGAATATGCTTACTGCTTTTTTGATCCAGTTCTGCAAGGCTTTCTTCTTCCAATAATGCCCCATGGTCGATAATCCCAATATCATCAGCCAACAGAGAAATCTCAGAAAGAATATGACTGGAAATCAAAATTGTTTTTCCTTTTGCGTTGCAAAGTTCACGAATAAAAGAACGTACCTCCGCAATGCCGATAGGGTCAAGTCCATTAATAGGCTCATCTAAAATCAGAAGTTCCGGGTCGTGCATGACGGCAAGGGCAATCGCTAAGCGCTGCTTCATACCAAGAGAATACTGCGAAAAAAGTTTCTTATCTTTATAAGGCAGACCCACTAAATCCAAAGCGTCCTTGATTGCATGTCGGTTCGGTACTCCACGTAACGTAGCAAAGATACGCAGATTTTCAGTAGCAGTCAGATTAGGATAAAAACCGGGGGACTCAATCAGACTGCCGATACGAGGTAACACTTTCTTTTCATTTCCCTGTAAAGTTTTTCCCCATATTTTAACTTCGCCGGAAGTGGGTTTCGTCAATCCAAGCAGCATTTTCATTGTGGTAGTCTTTCCGGCTCCGTTTCTCCCAAGCAGACCGTAAATTCTTCCTCTCTGTACATGAATATTTAAGTCGGCAACACTCTTTTGTGATCCATACTGTTTTGTAAGATTTTTTGTTTCAATGATGTACTTGTTCATATTCAAACCTCCTGTTCTGTAAGGTATTCTATCACATCAATCTTGCATTAACCTTGCCGGAACCTTGCATTAACCTTGCAATTTGAATTTGCAATTTTCAGATGTTCCGGCAAAAGACTTCTGAAAATAATTAAAGCTCCCACCATAAAAGACGGGAGAACCTTAACCAACCAACGGAAAAAGCAAAGTAAACGTCGTTACTTTTCCCTGTACGCTTTCTACTGTTATAGTGCCGTTCATTTTTTCGACAAGCTGATGTACGATAGATAACCCAAGACCGCTGCCTTTTTCAGAACGCCCCTTATCACATTTATAGAGCCGTTCAAAAATATGTTTCAAATCTTCTTTTTTAATCCCTATACCATTGTCAGTTAAAATGATTTTCATATTCCCGTTTTGCTTCGACAAGGTTAATTCTATTTTGTCTGCATGACTATGAGCAACCACATTTTGTATGAGATTGTTCAATATCCGCATATAGCCGTCTATATCGAGTTTTACTCGGAAAGGCTGTTCGGGAATATCAATGCTGTAATCTATCTGCTTATCTTCAAATATCGGTATCCAGTCAATCAGTATGTCGCGTGTTAATTCAGCAGCTTCAACGGTATTTATTTCCATAGAAAACTCATTAGAGTTCAGCTTAAACCAGTCAAAAAGCACATCTATATATTCCTTTAGATCATGGGCTTTCCGGCGGGCAGTTTCAATATAATCGTCGCGGTCTTTTCCTATGACAATTCCCTTATGTGCAGCGTCGAGATACCCTATCAATGTTGTAAGAGGTGTCCTCACATCATGGGAAATGCTTGTCATAAGCTGTTTGTTGGTTTCCTCTGTTTGACTGAACGTACAGAGCCTGTTTTCATAGGATACAATAATGTCGTTGATTTCATAGGCAAGTGAGGCAACAAGCTCATTTGTTGCTGATAAAACGCGCCTGTTCCCATTTCCATTCTTTACATCAGCCAATGCGTCAGTCATTTCGGCTATTTGCCTTTTTACACGTCTGATGATAAGCCAGGCAATAAGAACAGATAAAGTCGCAATGATAATTGATATGATAGTGGCTAATTCCATATACAAAAGTTATACCTCCTTATTAAAACGGTAGCCGATACCCTTTATTGTCTGAATATATTTCGGGCTTCCAGGATTTTCTTCCAATTTCTTCCGAAGTCGGCTGATAATCGCCATGATATTGCTGTCGTCATAGAAGTATTCTTCTCCCCAAACTTCTTCATAAATCCGTTGCTTTGTCAAAATTTTACCTTGATTTTTTACACAAAATAAAAGTAAGTCAAATTCTTTTGGGGGAAGTTCAAAGGTTCCATTGATTGTAGTAATAGAACGATTTTCAAGGTCAATTTTCAAACCGTCAAAATCAAGTTGCTGCGGTGTCCCGTCCTGCTGATTAAAGCGGGTATAACGGCGTATGAGCGAAACGATACGGGCTATCAGCTCGTCCATATCAAAAGGTTTTGTTAAGTAATCATCAGCGCCCGTGCGCAGTCCTCGCACTTTTGAAGCACTATCATTTTTAGATGTGAACATTAAAATAGGCAGGCTGCTTTCTTTTCTTATTTCTTCCAGTGTTTCAAAACCGTCCATACCGGTCATCATAACATCAAGTATGACAAGTTGATATTCCTTTTCCCTTACTTGTGCCAAACCCTCTTTTCCAGTATTGCAAAAATCGGCTTCTATATCTTCCGATAGAACGCTGCGTTTAATTAGAGTGCAAAGCTCCTTATCATCATCTATAATCAAAACATTATTCATGTTGCAACTCCTTTCCCTTTTTTGTTCTACCGTCAATTGGTTTCTCTGCGTTTTTTGGTATCAGCCACATATAACAGAGCTTTGAAACACCCGGTATGCGGTTCTCTCTACAAAAGATTTGTACCCGCCTTTCTGAAATCCCCCATTTTTCCTCTGCCTGTGGCACAGAGACATATTCCATAATGCACCCGTCCTTTCTATATACACTATCGGTATAATTATAGTCGGACAGACGAATAGTGGCAAGTGTCTATCTATACACCTAACTTACGGACAGTTATTTGTATTAAGTATGCTTGTTTTCTAAATAATTCATATATATCATTATAATAACAATAGTAATTAATAAAATAAAAACCTTATAATGATATTTGTATATATATGAACTTTATGGGGATAAAAATAGTTAAAACGAACCCTTTGAATGTTTAAAGGTATTATTTTCCAGTTAATGAATTATATATCCTAAAGTACAAAATCAAATTTGAGCTTATACTTTTTAATTGAAGAGTCATAACATCTATTAAACCATTTCATACCAGAAGTAAATAAACTATATATTCTAACAATCTTATTATGTATCCTTTTGGTAGCACCTATAATTTTACTTTTTTTATTCTTAGAGCAATCCGCACCTAATATTATCATCCATGTGTATGCCATACTCACACACAAATATAAATTTTTAAAATATACAATACTTTCTGTCCAAGTGTCTTCTATATTAAATCCATTAGATTTTAAGTCTTTAAACATTTCTTCTATAATAAATCTTTTCTTATACTCTTTAACAGCATATTTACTGTCCATATTAGTAGCTAAATACCAAACATCATCTGAATTTTCATATATAGAAACTGCAAGATTACATTTATATTTTTCATCGGAACTTTCCTTATTTATTGGGGGATACAAGGGGATAAGTAGTCCCCTAAATTATTACAAATGATTGAAAACCATATTTTTAGGCATGGAATATTCCTAAAACATAAATTATAACTACAAAAAGTTAGATGTCTATGATTTTAGAGAAAAACAAAGAAATTCAATATATGACTAGGCGTAGTATTGTATTGGAAATTTTAGCTTTTAAATTCTTTGGCAGAGGCTGTTCCAAAATTGTTTGTCCAAAACTTGTTTTTTGGGAGCAAACATT